>CAYOYO010000054.1:0-11953 GCA_964408195.1 uncultured Oscillospiraceae bacterium
TGAGACTATCAGGGTGGATAGCCATGCTTTATGGTTATCCGTTTTTGTGTCTTCATCTTGTGTGAGATATCAAAAAGGGAGGAGGTGACGAATCATGAAGAAGGCTATCTTTCCTATCATAGGTGCTATTTTGCTTCCTGTTATTTTTTGGCAGGTAAACCCAAAAATTGAACCGGTGGGTATCATCCTAGCGGCCGGCATAGGCTTAGGCCTCGGTCTGGGCATCAGCAAAGCCCTGTTCCGCGAAAAAAAGGCAGAGACAAAAACAGAGACCGAAGCTAACAGTAAATAAGTACGAGAAGGACGGATGACATTCCGCTACAGATCCATACCATAGAGCAAAAAAATAAAAAGCTCCCGCATATTAGCGGGGGCTTTTGTTTTTTGTTTCGTTTTTCGGGATTTCATCACATACTCATTTGAAATCGATGGTGGACATATTCAAGAATCAGCTCCACAGCAAGGTTGAAGTCAATTCTGCTCACGTTGAATGATAAATCATAGTTGCGGACATCCAGCATGTCCTTTCCCGTCACCTTACGAATGTAGCGCTCCACAGCCTGGTCAGTTGTATGCAGCAGTCCCTCAGCATCCTCGGAGTTCAATGAATAGAAACGCTTGTAGTTGTCCAGCCGATATTTCCAGTCGCCCCCAAGAAAGATGGTGGCAAGCTTTGGATGTTCCCTGAAGCGATAAAAGCCGCCTCTGCCTACAACGACAGCGTTATTTTTGCCTACCAGCTTCCGCAGGATCTCCTCTTCCTTTTCGTGGACCGGGGCGTCGCTTACTACGCTTCTCATTTCAGGGATATAGGATTCCATATTCGTCAATATGGGGGTCTGACCCAGCAGTTCCCAGAAACTGCTTTTCGATTTGGCGTCATCACTATTTTTCAGCACGGTGTCCAGCCCACGGGCTGCCGTGGCCACTGCCTTTTTGTCCACGTAGACTGCCGGCATGCGGCGGGCCAGCCGCTGTCCTATCTCAACTCCTCCGCAGCCGGGCTGGGTGCTGATGGTGATGATTATCTGACCGGACATACTCCACCTTCACATCCTTCATTGCCGATATCATACTCCACTTCCTCTTTTTCGTACTTCGAAATCAGAGAAGGGATAAAAGGCTTCATTTCCTTTACTCTCTTATTATACTCTTCTTCCGGAATTTCTTCAAATGGAAGAAGATCGTAGAAGTTGTCTTCATAGGACAGGAAAGACAGGGCTACCGTGTCATCCCAATTATCCCAGACCCACTGTTCCACTTCCTCCCATTCATGGTCTCTCACATGGATGGTAACAGAGCAGTTGTGGTCCACATAGCTTTCCATGAACATCTTGTAGATTTCCAGCTGTTCAATGGCTGTGATATCGCCTTTGAGCCTGCCGGCGGGGGCTTTTACTGGAAACTCCACCACCTTAGTCACACAGGTATCCCAATCCTGCCCCACTTCGGGGAAAACCGGATAGCCCAGCTCTTCGCAGACCTTTACCAGCGGATCATCGCTGCTGATTCTAATCCGGCGTATAAAGTAGGGGGCATGGGAGAAATGTACCCCGCTGGAGACCACGGGAAGAAGACTCACGGTTCCCTCCGGCTTGATGGTCGTTACCAGAATCGGCTCTCTTTGTCCCAGTTCCCTTGCGTATTCTGCTGCGGCAGCCTTGGCAGTGCTTCTCAGCTCCCGTAGCAAATCCTCCTGCTGCTCTCGGGAGAGGGACAAGGCATTCACCATGTCCTGCCAGCCTGTCAAAGAGCATCCTAAAAGTTTATCTCTCTGCTGTACTGCGTTCCACTCGGGGATTTCCAACTCGGTACAGGTCATGCGATACGCTGCCCTGGCAGAAAGCCTCTGAGCTTCCATCAATGCGGCCCGGTCCAGAAATCCGTCCTTTGCAAAAGCCATAACGTTTATCGTAGTCAGGTTGCACATCCCCTTGGAATCGAGCAGAACCTCGGCACAGGGGTTTACTCCTTTGAAATCCGGACGTCGCTTGGTTCCCGCTTCTTCGTTGACCCAGCCCGGTTCGCCGGAATAACGCATCTGCTGAAGGTGCCAGTGAAGCTGCTCCCGTGTGGGCTTTCTCCGGTAGTAAATGGAGTTGTTGCTCATCTGGCGATGGGCGATTTCCGTATCAATGACCCACTTTTCATCCACCTTTTTATAGAGTTCGCTCTTCGCCTGAATGCAGTCTTTATCATCCTGATCGATGAGCACGATTTCCGCCGTCCTGCGAACACCGCCAACCACCACGTTTTCACCGATGATATTGGCAATATCCATACAATCGATGGGCAGAAGCTTGACCTTGTTGATGGTGGTTCGGCTTGCCGCCTTTTCAACCACTTTGGAGATTTTTATAAACATGTTTTTCATGCTGGAGTGTCCGCTTGCGGTTCCTCCGAAGGTCCGGAGCTTCTCCCCCTTGCTTCTCACCTGGTCGTAATTCAGAATGATGGTCTTAATCTTCCTGTATTCCGTACTGTAATGGACTTTCAGGAAGTAGTCCAGAGCCTGTACCCAGCCTTCCTTGCTGTCACCGATGGTAATCTTCACCGTATCGTTGTGGGTGAATTCCAGAGCAGTGCTGTCCTGCCTCAGTGGCTTCAGAAGAGGTGTATAGGATTCGTGTATGATTTCTATATCTGTCCGCACCATGGGCAGCTTGGCGATGTCTTCCTTCAAGATCCGCACCCCGACACCGGAGCCCACCATTAACAGATAAAAGATGTCTTTGAAAGCGGCAAAGCTGTCGATTACCTGAAAGGAACAGTTGTAATTGGACATGGGGTAATATTTGGAAACATCGGTGCTTCCCACCCAGAGTGTTCTTCCCGAAAGAAACTGCTTCAGTTCAAAGACGTTCTTATAAAGCTTTTCTGCCTCATCTCTGGACGTGGGAACCAGGCTACAGTTGTATTCTACGGCTCGCCTCACCGTTTCCCACCAATACTCCCTTCGGAGTTCATCCGGCAGCCACCTGGAATAGGTGCGGTAGAACACAAAGCTCCCCAGCTGATTCATGGGAGAAGGCGTATGTTTATAGACGCTGACGAAATCTTCCGATATGACACGGCCGTCTCTGCGCTTTCTTGCGTCTCTGGTCTTATCCCTCTCGTACCGGTAGATAATGTATTTTTTTGCTGCATCCTTTCTTTCGCTGGCCATGAGGAAATCCTCTACCAGATCCTGGATATCCTCTACATTGACCTTCCTTGCCGATCTCTCCACCTGTTTCTCGATGGCTTCTGCAATATCTCCCGCCAGTTTATCATCAATGCCCTCTTTGGTTTCCAGCATGGCGTTCAGGATTGCGGTTTTGATTTTGCTGCTGTTAAAGCTGACTACGGAACCGTCTCGCTTCACTACTGTTTTCATTTCGATTTTCTTCCACCCTTTCCACATCATATAGACATCATCGCTACGTGTACCCCATTATATAGTATCCCCAATGGTATTTCAAGATGTATAAAAAAAAGAGCACAGTTTTTTTGCCATGCTCCTTCTATATTCACGAAAGGCTCGGTTATCCGGCCCGTTTTTTCGCATTGTCCAGATGGGCGGCCACTGCGGCGGCTCCCGCTTCCGGATCTTTATTGGTAAACGCCTCAAATATTTTCTTGTGTTCCTTTAAAACCTGTTCCAGATGGCCGTCCAGGTAGGCACTGTTGGCTTCCGTTTCCTTCAGATAAAGCTGATAGGTTGAAAGGGTGTGGCGGAGCATCCGGTTATGGGATGCGTTGTAGATCAGATTATGAAACTGCATATTGATATTCAGCATCTTATCTGCCTCCCCTTTCATCGTATAAAACTCCATAAACTCATAAGCTTCTTCCAACTTCTCCCGTTCTTCCTTGGTGATCCGCTCAACAGCCCACCGCACCGCCAGTATTTCGTAGGCTTTCCGCATCTCAAAAAGGTCTGCAAGATCCCTTTGCGTCAGTCCCACCACGAATGCCCCCCGATTGGGAATGGTCTCGATTAACCCTTCCAGCTCCAGCTGACGAAAGGCCTCGCGGACCGGTGTACGGGAAAGTCCGTACTGATCGCAGACCTGTTGTTCGGAAAGTTTTTCTCCCGACTTAAGCCTTCCTCGGAGAATATCACTCTGCAGTTGGCTGAAAAGGTTTCCCGAAAGGGGATGTCCGGCGGCACGGACAATGGTTGCTGCGCTATTCATTTCCCGCTCTCACTTTCTCCAGAATATAGTCCGCAAGCTGAGCTCCCGTGGCTCCGTCCGGTCGGCCGGTTATGGCCATCTTTCCCTCCGCTGCGGTGCACTGCTCGACTGCTTCCATTAACTTCTGCCCCTGCTTTTGAAAACCGATATGGTCAAGCAGCATGGCTCCCGCACGGATGACACTGCTGGGATCTGCATAAGCAGCCCTGCCTTCTTCCACCATCCTGGGAGCAGAACCGTGAATGGCTTCAAACATAGCATACTTTGTTCCCAGATTGGCGCTTCCCGCTGTTCCTACCCCTCCCTGAAGCTCTGCAGCCTCATCGGTTAGAATGTCTCCGTACAGGTTGGGAAGTACGAACACTTCAAACTGGCCTCTTCTCTTCTCATCGAGAAGCTTTGCCGTCATAATATCGATATACCAGTCGTCGGTTTCAATCTCAGGGTATTCCTTAGCCACTTCTTTGCATACGTCCAGGAACTTTCCATCTGTGGTTTTTACCACATTGGCTTTGGTTACGATGGTTACCTTCTTCTTTCCGTTCCTTTTGGCGTAGTCGAAAGCCATGCGGGCAATTCGCTCTGTCCCTTGCGTGGTAATAATGCGGAAATCCACTGCCAAGTCATCTGTCACATTGATTCCCTGGCTTCCCATAGCATAGAGGCACTCGGTGTTTTCTCTGAAAAAGGTCCAATCGATTCCCATTTCCGGTACCTTGACAGGCCGTACATTGGCAAAGAGGTCCAGTTCTTTGCGCATTGCCACATTTGCACTCTCCACGTTGGCCCATTTATCTCCTTGTCTGGGTGTGGTAGTGGGCCCCTTCAGCAATACGCTGCATTTCCTGATTTCCGCAAGAACGTCATCGGGAATTGCTTTTCCCGCCGCGGCTCGATTTTCGATGGTTAAGCCATTAATTTTTCGAAACTCTACCTTACCCGCTTTCACTTCCTCTGACAAAATCTCTTCCAGAACCCGGGCCGCCTGTTCGGTTATAAATGGTCCGATCCCGTCGCCGCCTATAACACCGATAATGATTTTCTCCAAACTGGTATAATCCATTGCCGTCTGGCTCTGTTTCATCTTCTCGATACGAGCCAACTGCTGCTCTATAATCTTTTGGAATGTATCCGTATAGTTCATTTGTCTTCTCCTTTGTCCCGTTTGCTTTCTCCGGAAAAACTTCCGGATGCCTCTTCCTTAATCATGTTAATCTTTCCCCCCGAAAGTAGCATGGAATGCTCTTCCGGAGTAAAATCGCCGATGGTTTGATACACTTTTCCCGTATCCACATTGATAACATTGACAATGCGATTGCCTGACTCCACCTTGGCATTGTCAATGCGCAGCCTCTGCCCCAGGGAAAAATCATCATAATCCGCCGCATTGGCAAAGACCAGAGGCAGGATCCCACTGTTGATCAAGTTGGCCCGGTGTATTCTGGCATATGACTTTGCTATAACGAACCGGATCCCCAGGTAGAGAGGGGCCAGTGCTGCATGCTCCCTGCTGCTTCCCTGTCCGTAGTTGGCGCCGGCAATGATCACTCCGTTTTCTGCCATCTGGCACCGGGAAGGAAAACCCTCGTCGATGGTGAAGAAACAATAATTGGACAGATGGGGGATATTGGAGCGGTAGGGAAGGAGCTTGGCATTGGAAGGCATAATGTCGTCTGTAGTGATGTTATCCTCACCCACCAATACTACGCTGCCTTCCACTCTGTCTTCCATGGGGCGGTTCAGGGGAAAAGGTTTGATGTTGGGCCCCATGGCCACCGGGGTATTCTGCTTGTCGCAGCCTTCCGGATAAACCATGTAATTATCGTTCCTCTCGAAGGTCGTTTCAAGGATTTCCGGGAGGCTTTGCCCGGTGGACATTCCATCGGTCAACCTGCCGGCAAGGGCAGAAATCGCCGCGGTTTCCGGGCTGACCAAATAGACCTCTGCATCCGCAGTACCGCTGCGTCCCTTGAAATTTCGGTTAAAGGTTCTGAGAGAGATGCCTCCGGATTTGGGGGACTGACCCATGCCGATACAGGGACCGCAGGCACACTCTATAACCCGGGCTCCCGCATTGATCATCCGGGACAGGGCCCCGTTTTCCGCCAACTTGGAGAGAATTTTGCTGGATCCAGGGGATATGACTAAACTCACATCCGGGTGGACTTTTTTGCCTTTCAGGATTTCCGCCACCTTCATGAGGTCCGCGTAGGAAGAGTTTGTGCAGCTTCCGATGGCTACCTGATCAACGGCAACCGGACCGATTTCCGAAACCGGGGCCACATTGTCCGGGCTGTGTGGCTTGGCAGCCAGAGGCACCAGCTCCGAAAGGTTGACTTCCAGAAATTCATCGTACTCTGCATCCAAATCGGCAGAGAGAGGCAGATAGTCCCCTTCCCTTCCCTGGGATGTCAGGTAAGCCAGCGTATTATCGTCGCTTGGAAAAATGGAGGTAGTGGCTCCCAATTCCGCCCCCATATTCGTGATGGTTGCCCGATCGGTAACGGATAGTGTGGAAACCCCTTCCCCAAAGTATTCCACCACTTTACCCACACCGCCTTTGACGGTAAGAATTCGTAAGATTTCCAGAATCACGTCTTTCGCGGAGACCCAGGGTCGAAGCTTACCCACAAGCTTTACCCCGATGACTTCCGGCACCGTGAGACTATAAGTACCCTGTGCCATAGCTACGGCAACATCCAGCCCTCCGGCACCGATAGCCATCATCCCCAGCCCTCCTCCGGTGGGAGTATGGCTGTCGGAACCCAGCAGGGTCTTTCCCGGGATTCCGTAGTTTTCCAGGTGAAGTTGATGGCAAATGCCGTTTCCCGGTTTGGAAAACAATACACCGTGGCGCTTTGCAACACTTTCTATAAACTCATGATCGTCGGCATTTTCAAAGCCGGTCTGCAGGGTGTTGTGATCGATATAGGCGACAGAAAGCTCTGTCTTAATGCGATCTACATTCATGGCTTCTAGCTGCAGGTAAACCATAGTACCGGTGGAGTCCTGTGTCAGGGTCTGGTCGATATTTATGGTGATTTCTTCTCCGGCCACCAATTTTCCGCTGCGCAGGTGTTCTTTCAATATTTTATAAGTGATTGTGCCCTTCATTGTTATGCCCTTTCTTCTTCCACATTGTATTCTTGTATACAATAATAGGGTAATTTATTGTTTTTGTCAATAGAAACAAGAATCTCCCCCCTCTGAAACCCAAGGGTCTTAATGTTGTATCTATTTGGAAAAACATATTTGGGCCAAAACATTGCTTTTTTCAACAGATAATGCTATAGTTTTTAATTGCCCTCTATAATTTGATTGGATATGTGAACAGGGAATATGATGAAAATGAACGGTGAAAAATTACAGCTTTATGGCTTTAACAATCTGACCAAGACTTTAAGTTTCAATATGTACGATATCTGCTATACAAAAACAGTGGAAGACCGGATCGCCTACATCGAATATATTGACCAACAATATAATGCGGAAAAGCTTACCGGCATCCTCAGGGATGTGACGGATATCATCGGGGCAAAGATACTGAATATTGCAGTCCAGGATTACGATCCCCAGGGATCCAGCGTGACTATGCTCATTTGTGAAGGAAGCTGTCCTCCGGAAAAGCAGACAAAGCAGTTCCAGATCAGGAACAAACCCAGCGTTGTGAGCCATCTGGATAAGAGCCATATTACGGTTCATACCTATCCGGAATACCATCCGGATGGTGGCATTTGCACATTCCGTGCAGATATCGATGTGTCTACCTGCGGGGAGATTTCCCCTTTGATGGCTCTGAATTATCTGATTGACAGTTTTGCCGCCGACATGATGACTCTGGACTACCGGGTCCGTGGATTTACTAGGGATATGTCAGGAAGGAAGATTTTCATCGATCATGACCTGACCTCAATACAGGACTATATCAGTCAGGATCTCTTAGATCGGTATTTTATGATTGATGTCAATGTATTTCAGGAGAATATCTTTCATACGAAATGCAAGCTTCGTGACTTTGATCTCGACAACTATTTCTTCAATTTCTCTGTGGATGATATTTCGACAACGGAAATCAATATGATTACCGCAAAGTTAAGAAAAGAGACGGATGAAGTATTCTACGGAAAGAATCTTCCCGATTCAAAACGCTGATACGGAAAAAAAGGATATGGAGGTATGAGCATGCTTATCAAAAATAACGACCTATGGTATTCCGAATATCATTCGGAAGATGATGTGAAGCTTTCACTGAAAATTGCCGATGTTTTGCATACAGAGCAGTCACCGTTTCAGAAAATAGAGATTTTCCGGAATGAGACCTTCGGTGTGTTTATGGTATTGGACGGTTATGTGCAAGTAACGGAAAAGGACGAATTTGCATACCACGACATGATCGTCCACCCTGCTATGGCAGTGAATCCTTCCATCAGGAAGGTACTGATTATCGGTGCAGGTGACGGGGGTACAGCAAGAGAAGTTGCAAGATACAACACCATCGAGCAAATCGATATGGTTGAGATCGACGAAGCGGTGGTGAAAGCCTGCCGAAAATACATGCCAACCACGGCAGCCATATTGGACAAGGAACGGAGGCTGAACCTCATGTTCCGGGATGGTCTGCAATATGTGAAAGAGGCGCCGGACGGGGCCTACGATTTAATCCTGGTGGACTCTACGGACCCGGAGGGCCCCGGAGAGGGTTTGTTTACCGTAGCATTCTACAAAGACTGTTACCGCATACTCAGCGAAAACGGCATCTTGATTAATCAGCACGAAGGCGCATTCTACGACGGTGATATTGAAGAAATGAAGAAGGCTCATTCCAAGATACGGAAAACCTTTCCGATTTCAAGAGTCTATGGCTTCAACATCCCCACCTATGCTTCCGGATACTGGTATTTCGGCTTTGCCTCAAAGAAACTGGATCCTGTCCATGATGTAAAACCGGAGGAGTGGAAACGTTTTGGACTGGATACCAGATACTATAATACAGAGCTGCATAAAGGTGCATTTGCCTTACCCACTTATGTAAATAGGATTCTGGCTTCCGTAGCAGACTAATTCCATCAAGTAAAAAGCGGACAGAAGGAAGTTCCTCCGGTCCGCTTTTTTTGTATACATCTATCCCTGTCTCCGTTTGGAGTCCTAGTAAAGATTTGCGAAAATCTCTCTGATCTCGTCCCTGTTAAGGAAAACATAGTTATTGGCAAGCAGTCTCTGTTGGTTGGCTATGGTCATATCCGTGAACTCGTCGATTTGCGATTCCACCATGCCGTATTCCTTCAGAGGTTTCTTTGCGATGAGTTTCCCCAGGAACTTTTCCAGTTCTCCGTAAACATCCCCATCCGGATCGCAGCCCAAAGCATCTGCAAAGATTTTGGTGGCCTGCAGAATCTTGCCATTTGGCTCCTTGCGTGTATACATCTTGAAGACTTCGGTGAAGAACTGGTAATTGGCCTCGCCATGAGGAACATGGAATGCTCCGCCGATGGAATAGGAAAGAGCATGAACTGCGGCACATCCTGCGTTTCCGAAAGCGATACCCGCATAGTTGGAGGCCAGAACGAACTCCTTCAAGTATTTGAACCTTTCCTCTTCTCCGTGGTTTACAATCTCCTTATATCCGGCCATAATCATCTTGATTGCCTCAAGGGAATACATCTCGGTAAAGGGAGATGCCTTGGGGGACAGATAGGATTCAATGGCATGAATCAGGGCGTCCACAGAGCTGGTAACAAAGAATTTGTAGGGGAGCCCGTTGATAGTTTCGGGTACCAGCACGGCGATATCCGCATAGGTTTCGTCAACCGCGATACCCTTCTTGATGTGCAGGGATTTGAGTTCCGCAATGGCTACATTTGTCACTTCACTGCCGGTTCCGCAGGTAGTGGGCACCACCACCAGCTGTTTTTTCTTAACAGGTGGCACCGCACCGGTAAAGAGGTCTACAGATTTCTCCGGCACGTCCAGTGCGAGAACTTTACAGATATCTACAATCGTACCGCCTCCAAAAGCCACGATGCGGTCAAATTCGTACTTTTTCATTTCGGCCGCTATGGCGTCAATCATCTCGTCGGAGGGTTCTCCTGCGCCATATTTCTCTTGGAAAATAACATTTGTCTCAATTCCCAGAGGTTTCATATAGGGCGTGTAGAGCCACTCGTTAGTCAAGACCAGATCGTTCTTTCCCACCTTGAACTCGTCGTTGAATTCCTTGAACGTATCAAAGTAATAAACCTTAGGAACAACTCTTAATGCAAGCATCTTCTTACCTCCTTAGTATTTTTCAAAGAACCGGCGCTCAAATTCTTGTGCCAATTCTTCTCTCACGCTGGGATGGGCTATATTGATCAGGTTTCTTGCCCGCTCTCTCAGGGATTTTCCCTTGAGGGGAGCAATACCGTACTCTGTAATCACATAATCCACATCGTTCCGAGAGGTGGTGATGGGGGCTCCGTGATCCACAAAGGCTACGATTTTTGAAATCATGGTCCCGTCTTTTTTCACAGTCACGGAAGGCATGGCTATGATGGCCTTTCCATCTTCTCCCATGGCTACGCCTCGGACAAAATCTACCTGGCCACCCACTCCCGAGAACTGACGAAGGCCCATTGCCTCAGCCACAACCTGTCCCTGGAGATCCACCTGAATGGCGGAATTGATGGAAACCATTTTGTGCTGTTTCATAATCACAGCGGGATGGTTTGTGTAATCCACGGGTCTTAGCTCCACTGCCGGGTTTTCATGGGCAAAGTCATAGAGCTTCCGGCTGCCCATAAGGAAGGTTACCGTCATCTTGCCCTGATCAAAGTTCTTATACTTCCCGGTGATGACCCCTTTTTCATAGAGGGCCAAGGTGCCGTCGGAAATCATTTCAGAGTGGATTCCAAGATCTTTCTTGTCGTCCAGGAACAACATTACAGCGTCGGGTATGCCTCCGATGCCCAGCTGCAGGGTAGATCCGTCTTCGATCAGTGAAGCGCAATAGCTCCCTATCTTCTCTTCCACTTCCGTAATCTTGGGAGGCTTCGTTTCATACAAAGGAGTAGAGGCTTCCACAATCCAGTCGAAATCATCTACATGGACTTTATCTCCGAAGGTACGGGGCAGCTGGTCGTTCACCTGAACCAGCACCAGCTTTGCGGTTTTAATGGCTTGCCATGTATAGTCCACAGATGTTCCCAGGCTGCAATAGCCATCTTCATCCGGCGGGGTTACCTGAGCCATAGCTACATCGCACTTCAGTTTTCCCTCGCGGATCAGTTTGGGTACCTCGTGGAAGAAAGCCGGTGTAAAGTCTCCTCTGCCCTCTTCTATGGAACATCTGACATTGCCGCTGACAAACATGGGGTTTGCACGGAAGTGTTTTTCCATACCCGGTTGGGTATACCCTCCGCTTCCAAGGCTGACCATATGCTTGACTTCCACGTTTTCATACTGGTCGGCACCCTTTATCATGGCCTCAACCAAGGCTGTGGGCTCACCAACGCAATGGGCAAACACCACAGTATCCCCGCTCTTTATGTGTTTTACTGCTTCCTCCGGAGTGCATAACTTCTTCTTGTAATCATCCTTCCAGCTCAATGTATTCCCTCCTCTTTAAATATTAATTCTTCTGCTTCCGGGCCATCTATCTGCATCCGTTCAAGTTCCCCGATAATCCGCTCAATATGGCTTCCGTCCCAAAGCTTGATATTGCCCTTCTTTGTCTTGTATTCACAATAAGAGGCACAGCAGTTGGTGCACCCACCGATGACAAGCAGAACATCGTACAG
>CAYOYO010000055.1:0-11907 GCA_964408195.1 uncultured Oscillospiraceae bacterium
TTCGGTCCGTGGCGGTCTTTATCATCGGTTTGGCGGTTACACTTTTCTCCGGGTTGACAGCCATACAAAGCCTTGTCACGAAAAGTGCCGACGGCATGCTGGTTAAAACGGCAAAATTTTCTGTAGACAATCTGGTTCCCATCGTGGGCGGTTTTGCTGCAGATTCTCTGGATATGGTGCTGGGATGCACAACAATCATTAAGAACAGCATCGGTGTATTCGGCCTGATTGCAATCATCCTTATTCTGGTGCTCCCCCTCATTAAAGTACTTGCGGTAGCATTGATTTATAAAGTGACTGCAGCGCTTGTGGAGCCCATTGGAAATAAAGTGATTGCCGATTGCTTGAACGAGATGGGGAACACGGCGGTGCTTATGGCTGTAGTATTGTTTCTCAGCGCGGTATTGTTCCTGGTTTTCATCAGCATCCTCATAAGCATCGGCACTGCTCTGTAAAGGAGGGGTCTCTTTGATAGATTGGGTATGGAACATATTTATCATGACTGCTTCTCTGGCTTTTGTTGAACTTGTGTTGCCGGAAGGAGGTATTCAAAAATATTTGAAATTCATTTTTTCTCTTATGGTTCTTGCGGTCATTGTGTACCCCATCGGTGAGAAGCAGTATGAAGAAATAAGCGCCGGAATTGCTCTTACACAGGACAGTAGGACTCTCACGTCAACAGAGGATAACCGCATGCTGGAAAGGATCATAGAAACCCAGACCAGACAATTGGAGGACATCTATCGGGAAAAGGCAGCCGTCTCGGATCCGGACCGTATTTCCGGTGAAAATTCTGGAATAAGCCTGCCTTGGGCCGATATATATAGTAATGATAAGGAGGAACCAAATTGAAAGAGAAACTGAAGGATGACAAGTTCGTGAAAGACCTTTTGTACAAATTCCTGTCCGTGTTGATCATAGCCGTCGCAGCCTTGCTCCTTCTCAATGTTATGTCACAGAGCAAGGACGGAAGATCGCAGATTATCGATGAGGACGGAGGAACGGAATACTGGGAAGATGGGTCGGCATCCACCCTTGAGGAACGGAAACTGGAAGAAATACTCAGCAGTATAAAAGGGGTAGGGGATGTGAGCGTTATGCTTACTTATGAAGAAGGTCAGGCTACCGGGGATTTCCTTTCTCCGGGAGAAGAGACAAGAGAAAATGTAAAGGGCGCTATCATAACCGCTTCGGGAGGAGCGGATGCTGTCATTAAGAGTAAGATTCTGGAAGCTGTAACGGCTTTATTCAATATACCGGTGCAAAACGTAAAGGTTTATGAACGGGAAAGTCAGTCGTCACAAACAGGGAACTGATATCCGCGGTTTCATATGATAGCAGGTAAATGCAATACCCGAAACAGAGGAGGGAAATAAATGAGCAGGTTTTATATGAACAAAAGTATGAGAAAGAAGACGTTACTTCTGCTTAGTATGTTGTTTATCGTCCTGGCAGTGGCGGTAATCAACAACAGGCTGGCCGAAAGGAATGATCTGGCAGCATCTAGTGACTACGTGAACTATGAAGAGCAGCAGATGGACCAACATGATGGAGAAGTTCTGGTTGACAGCATACAGCTCTCCGCTGTGCCAGGATCCTCTCCCGCAGTAAATACGGAAGCACAGGCAGAGGAAAGCGCTGTGGTCATCACATCTGACGATGTGGCGGAGCTTCAAAGCGCCGATGCTTTTTTTGCAGAGATTCGGGCCACCATGGATATGGATCGAAATGAAATACTGTCTATGCTGACGTCAGTCATTGAAGAAAGCGACGAGGGACCGGAAAAGGACAATGCCACACAGCAGAAACTGCGGATCATCGAATACATGAATACGGAAAAGGTCATGGAGAACCTGATCGTAAACAAAGGCTTTGCAGAGGCATTCGTCATCATGACGGATACGTCCGTGAATGTGACGGTGAACAAGGCGGAGCTTTCCCAGAGCGACGTGGCTAAAATCATGGATGTGGTGATCCGGGAGACCGGTAGGAGCACGGACCAAATCGTGGTTCAAAACAAGTATTAACAGGTTTGAGGCCGATTTTATTGTATTGACCCATGGTTTCTGCTATAATTCATCCGAGGTGATAAATGTGAGTACCGGCAGTGAAGATAAGCTTGGGACTGTGAAAATCTCCGATGAGGTTATAGCAGTTTGCGTTTTGAATTCCACGCTTAAGACAAAAGGGGTCTACGGTCTCAGCGGCGGGTTAACAGACAGCCTGTCAAAGAACCTGCTGGGAAAGGATCCTCTTTATAAAGGAATTAAAATTAACCAGAACGAGGACGGTGTCGTCATCGATATCTCTGTTATCGTGGAATACGGAATTAAAATACCTGACGTAGCATGGGATATTCAGGAAAATGTAAAGAAGGAAGTGGAAGAAATCATCGAGCTGCCGGTGAACGCGGTGAATATTCATGTAACCGGTGTTCACTTCAATGAAACATAAACGAGCTCGCGGAGGATAAGATGGGGAATAAGGATACGAGAAGACAAACCAGAGAATGTGCAATGCAGTTGTTATATGAAATGGAGATACAGAAGGATTTTAGCAAGGAGATGCGGACATCCTTTTTGGACCGTCCGGAGATGTTAAGAGATGACGAAAATCGGAACACTCCTGAGATGGAGGTGGATTTTGCCTTGGATACCGGCTATTTCCATAAAGTTCTTGAAGCCGTTTCCCTGAACCTGACGGAAATTGACGAGCAGTTGGCAGCATCTGTCGAGAACTGGCGAATTGACAGAATTTCCAAGGTGGATTTAGCAGTGCTTCGTCTTTCTGCGGCGGAAATCATGTATTTGGAGGAGATCCCGGATTCGGTCTCCATCAACGAGGCTGTAGAATTGGCCAAGAAATTCGGCAGTGAGGATTCTGGAAAGTTTGTCAACGGAGTGCTTGGAAGAATCGCAAAAGGAAAAAAATCTAGGGAAGTTCGGCATGAGGGATAATGCTCCCGTTCTGCTGGCCATGGATACCAGCAACTATACTACTTCTTTGGCGGTAATCGAAAAGTCGGGACACATATTGCTGGACCGGCGGCTGGTTTTGAAAGTCAGACAGGGCGAACGGGGACTACGACAATCCGACGCCCTGTTTCAGCATATGCAAAACCTTCCAGAGCTTCTCGGGGATTGCTTTTACGCCTTTCCCGGAATAGAGATTGCCGCCATCGCTGTCAGCGATAAACCCAGACCTCAGGAAGAATCCTATATGCCGGTGTTTTCCGCAGGATTGAATTTCGGGAGGGCTTTGGCGGCATCTCTACGAGTACCCTTATTTCGGTTCTCTCATCAGGAGGGCCATATCGCGGCAGGAGCTTATGGGACAGGAATCCTATGGGAAGAACCCTTTCTGGCGTTTCATCTCTCCGGAGGAACAACGGAATTGCTTTCTGTAAAAGAAGGTTCCGTTACCCTTCTGGGTGGGACAAGGGATATTTCCTTCGGCCAGGTGATCGACCGAATCGGTGTCTTAGCCGGCCTTTCTTTTCCCGCCGGCAAAGAGATGGACAAGCTTGCGAAAGAGGGCTTCCCCTCGGGAGACTCGCATCTGAAACCTGTCTATTTTCAAGGACTGGATTTGAACCTGTCCGGCCTCGAAACCCAGGTGGAAAAATGGTTCTGCAAAGAGGGACCCTCCTTATCGACAGTTTGTCATGAGCTTTTTCAAATCATAGCACAAGC
This sequence comes from uncultured Oscillospiraceae bacterium, assembly GCA_964408195.1. Taxonomy (GTDB): domain Bacteria; phylum Bacillota; class Clostridia; order Peptostreptococcales; family Anaerovoracaceae; genus UBA1426. Next base: position 3,693 of record CAYOYO010000055.1, read on the forward strand.
TTTGGTCGCTTGGTCCGTTTCGGCCATGGATAAGACCGGATGTTCAAAAATCCTTTTCACCGGAGGTGTGGCATCCAGCAGTTTTATTCGAAATGCTGTGACGAAACAATTCATGGAGATTAAAGGTGACATAATCTTCGGAGACTCTGTTCTGTCCTCGGACAATGCAGTAGGTATAGGTCTTTTGGGAGCAGGGAAATTATGGCAGTAAAACCAATCAGCGTTACGCAGCTGAATAATTACGTTAAGCGGGTTCTTCAATCGGATCCCTTATTAGGAAACGTTTCGGTAGTTGGCGAGGTGTCCAATCTGAAATATCACAGCAGCGGACATGTCTATTTCACGTTGAAGGATGAATCCGCCAAACTCTCCTGCTTTCTGCCCGCCGACCAGGTGGGCAGACTCAGGTACCGGCTGGTTGAGGGTATGCTGATTACCGCAGCAGGATACATCTCGGTATTTGAACGGGGTGGGACCTATTCATTGAACATACGGGATATCAGCGTAGAAGGGACCGGTAACCTGACTGCAGCCTTTTCCGCACTGAAATCCAAGCTGGAACAAGAAGGACTCTTTGATCCCAAATACAAGAAAGCCATTCCTACTTTTCCGAAGCAGGTCGCCATCATCACCTCGGAAACCGGGGCTGCTGTTCGTGACATTATCAAGATCATCTGCCAGAGAAATCATGTGGTAAATCTCATCCTGTACCCCTGCCTGGTACAGGGCCCCGATGCAGCCGCAGATATAGCCTCAGCCATCGAAGGAGTGAACCGGCTTTTTCCGGAAACCGATACGATTATCACCGGGAGAGGCGGGGGATCCATTGAAGAGCTATGGGCCTTCAATGAGGAACGGGTAGCTCGAAGCATCTTCCTTTCACGAATTCCCGTTATCTCGGCGGTAGGACATGAAACCGATTTCACATTGGCTGATTATGTCTCGGATCGGCGGGCGGCCACTCCTACGGAAGCCGCGCAGATTGCGGTTCCCGACACCAGTGCACTTGATTCTTCCGTGAGAGCAGCTGCATCTCTGATTGTCAGAAGAGGGCAGGAACTCATGGGGTACTGGCAGCTGAAGACGGAGCAATACAGCGTAGATTCCCTAATAACTGCCATGAGCCATCGGATACTGCTTGCAGGGATGAAGGCAGAAAGTGTAAGGGAAGGCCTTTTTCAAGGTATGCGGGACAGGTTTTCCCAGAACACAACCAGGGTGGAAATCCTCTTGGCAGAGCTTCGGTCGGGAAGCCCCTATTCCATCATGGAAAAGGGATATGGTGTTTTGGTCGATGAGGCAGGTAAACTCCTGGTATCAGCAGACTCGTTGAAAATCGGCGATTTCTTGACGGTGATTTTCAAAGATGGTAAAATTAAATGTTCCGTAAACGAAGTAAGGAGGGCCTCTTATGGAAAAGAATCGCATGAGTTTTGAAAAAGCGCTGGAAGGACTGGAACGATCAGCCCAGGCATTGAAATCCGAGACCACCACCCTGGAGGAAGCCCTGAACCGTTTTGAAGAAGGAATGCAATATTATGAAACCTGCAGAGAACATCTTGCTGCAGCAACCAGAAAAATCCAAAAGTACGATAAATTAAAACAGGAGTTAACGGACTATACGGAATGAACCGGAATCCCCAGCTGTTAGTGGATGTTTGAAAGAAAGGCAGGCGGATATGTTCAGCAACGATTACAATAAGTATAAAGAATTGATCGAAACAAATCTGTTGGGATTTTTACCGGAGATCGATCAGCATAGTGAAACGCTTCATGCAGCAATGAAATACAGTCTGACCGCAGGAGGAAAGCGGATCCGACCCGTGCTGCTCCTGGCTGCCAGCGAATTTTGCGGTTATGATGTAAAGCTGGCACTTCCCTACGCAATCGCTGTGGAGTACATCCATACCTACTCCCTGATACATGACGATCTTCCCTGCATGGATGATGATGATCTCCGCAGAGGAAAACCATCAAACCACAAGGTTTACGGCGAGGATATGGCGGTCTTGGCGGGAGACGGTCTCCTCTCCGCTGCCTTTGAGATTATGATGAAGGACATGCTTCTTTACTTTGATGATCCGCTAAAGCTGAAGTGCAGGGTCAGAGCCGCATATGAGATTGCAAAAGGTGCGGGTTGCAGAGGCATGGTAGCCGGACAGGTAGCTGATATCGAATCGGAAGGCAGACAGTGTGCAAAAGAGTATCTGGAGTACATTCACCTGAACAAGACAGCTGCTCTCATCGTATCTTCCGTGAAGGCGGGCGCTTATCTGGGAAGCGGACAGAAAGACAGGCTTGAAGCCCTTGCATCCTTTGGAGAGGCCATCGGTCTGGGCTTTCAGATTGCAGACGATCTGCTGGACGTGGATGGAGATCCTGCGGCAATGGGCAAGTGTACCGGGAAGGACGATTCCCGATCCAAATGCACCTTTCCCGGAATGTACGGTGTGGAAGAATCCCGGCAAAGACTTAGGAGTCTTACCGATAAGGCCCTCAAGATCATGGAGCCGTTCTACGATGAAGGGGAGTTCTTTGTTGCCATAGCAAATCAACTCGCCGAAAGAAATAAATAAGGAGCAGGATTACATGAAACGTTTACAGGAATATAATTTTCCTGATGATTTAAAAACCATGTCGGAGAATGAGCTAAGTCTTCTCCCTTATGAAATAAGAGACTTTTTAATTGATAAAGTATCTGCGAAGGGTGGCCACCTGGCTTCAAACCTTGGCGTGGTGGAGCTTTCCATTGCTCTGCATCTGGTGTTTGACAGCCCGAAGGACAAAATAATCTGGGATGTGGGGCACCAGGCTTATGTGCATAAAATTCTCACAGGAAGAGCGGACCGGTTTGACACGCTTCGGGCCCTCGATGGCATTTCCGGGTTTCCCAGACGATCAGAAAGCCCTCATGATATGCATGATTCCGGGCATGCAAGCACTTCTCTTTCAATAGCAGCTGGCTACGCTGCAGCACGGGACATGGACGGCACTGCCGGTGAAGTAATCGCGGTGATCGGAGACGGTGCCCTGACGGGAGGAGTGGCCTATGAATCCTTAAACAACATAGGCAGTTCCGGTTCTAAGGTAATCGTGATCCTAAATGACAACGAAATGTCCATCGAAAAGAACGGCGGAGGATTGTCACAGCACCTGGGCAGATTAAGAGCATCAAAGACTTATCTGGAGTTAAAAAAGCAGCTAAAAAAGACACTGAAAGGGGTCCCCGGGGTAGGAGACAGCCTTTATTCCGGATTTGAACATCTTAGGGATACGGTAAAATACGCCCTTGTTCCCGGTGCTATTTTCGAAACCATGGGGTTAAAGTATTTCGGCCCCGTAGACGGTCACGACATCCATGATCTGGTGGACGCGTTGCTGCTGGCAAAAGCCATAGAGGGACCTGTGCTACTTCATGCAGTCACCAGGAAGGGAAAGGGCTACAGAAATGCCGAATGTGATCCGTGCAAATTTCACGGAATCTCTCCCTTTGATCCGGATACGGGATTGCCGCTCAGTCCATCCAACGGCCTCACTTATTCTCAAATTGCCGGTGAAAAGCTGCTTGAGCTTGGAAAGAAGGATCCGAAAATCATAGGCATTACGGCAGCTATGGCAGAAGCCACCGGTCTTACTCCTTTCCGGGAAGCATTCCCACAGCGTACCTTCGACGTGGGAATTGCAGAGCAGCATGGGGTAGCCTTTGCTGCAGGTCTGGCTCTGGGAGGATATAAGCCTGTGGTGGCCATTTACTCCACCTTCCTTCAACGAGCCTACGATCAGATTATAGTCGACGTCTGCCTCCCGGAGCTGCCGGTAGTTTTCCTCATCGATCGGGCCGGGAATGTAGGAAACGACGGAGAGACCCATCACGGTATTTTCGACCTATCCTATCTTTGTCATATGCCGGGTATGACCGTGCTGGCCCCAAAGGACGGGAAAGAGCTTGCTGCCATGATGGACTATGCTGTGGCGCTTGGAAAGCCCTGTGCCATCCGTTATCCAAGAGGAACGGCAATAGATCTCTCCCATGTAAGCCGGGATTATAATATAAACGGACGATGCGAGATCTTGAGAGAAGGAGACCATGTCACCATGGTTGCTATAGGCAAAATGGTGAAATCTGCCCTGGAGGCGGAAGAAGCCCTTCGCTACGGCGGTACCTACGGCGAAGTTATCAATGCCAGGTTCTTAAAACCTGCTGATATAGAAACAATCGCTAAATCTGTCAGAAAAACAGGGGTTCTGGTTACACTGGAAGACAATGTATTAACCGGAGGCCTGGCAAGCAGCCTGCTTCAACTCCTGGGCGAAAGAGATGTGGGAGCCTTCCGCCACCTTTCCATAGGCTGGCCGGACAGATTCATAGAGCACGGGGATACGGAACTGTTGTTTGCGCGCTACGGAATGGACAAGGATTCCATAGCGGAAAGGGTGCGTGACTTTATTGAAAGAAAGGCTTGATGTTCTCCTTGTCCGGCTGGGTTATTTTGAATCCCGGGAAAGGGCAAAAGCCGCCGTCATGGCCGGTCTTGTCTATGTGGACAAGCAACTTTGTGACAAAGCGGGCACCCCTGTGAAGGAGAACGCTCTGCTGGAAATAAAACAGGATCTCTGTCCTTATGTAAGCCGGGGCGGGTTGAAGTTGGAAAAAGCACTGAAGGAGTTCCAGCTGGTGTTGTCCGGATTGATTGCCGCAGATATGGGTGCTTCCACCGGCGGTTTTACCGATTGTATGCTAAAAAACGGCGCCGCAAAAGTATATGCAATGGATGTGGGCTACGGGCAGCTTCACTACAAATTGCGAACGGATCCCCGTGTTGTAAATATGGAGAGGATCAATATCCGTTATCTCGATCCGGATACCATACAGGATAAAATCGATTTTATAACTATTGATGTATCCTTTATCTCCGTGAACCTGATATTCCCCGTAGCGGCAAAGCTACTCCGTGAGAACGGCCGCATCGTCTGCCTCATCAAGCCCCAATTTGAAGCAGGCAGGGAGCAGGTTGGAAAGCACGGAATCGTAAAGGACAAAAGCATCCACGAAGAAGTAATCCGAAAGGTCATGGAGTACGGAAAAAATCAGGGACTGAGACCCCTAGGTCTAACTTTTTCTCCTGTCACCGGAGCAAAGGGCAATATCGAATATCTGATCCTGCTAACGAAAACCGAGGAACCTTCAGAGGTAAATTTCAATGAACAAGCTGTAGTGGACCAGGCTTTCCGCAGCTTATCGGAAAAAGAAGATGCTGTAGAACACAGTAATACATGAGGAATGCGAAATGGCACTGACACCCATGATGCAGCAGTATCTGGACATAAAAAAAGACTACCCCGATTCGATTCTCTTTTTTCGACTGGGTGATTTCTATGAGATGTTTTTTGAAGATGCGATTACTGCTTCAAAGGCAATGGAAGTAACCCTTACGGGGAAAAATTGCGGCCTTGAGGAGAGAGCGCCCATGTGCGGTGTTCCATACCATGCCGCAGACCTCTATATCGCAAAACTTGTGGAAAAAGGCTATAAAGTTGCGATTTGTGAGCAGATGGAGGATCCTGCCACAGCAAAGGGGATCGTAAAAAGGGAAGTAATCCGTGTCATAACCCCCGGTACAGCAATGAACCGGACTTTGCTGGATGAAGGAGAAAACAATTATCTGGCCGTGGCCTACCTGGAGCCTTCCGGTGCGGGATCCGCTTACTGCGATATCTCAACCGGTGAAATCGGCGTTGCGGAATTCACCAAAAAGGGATATGAAGAAAGTCTGCTGAACCATCTTGTTAAGCTATCTCCAAAAGAGATTTTGCTTTTCCCGTCAGCAGAATCCGGTGAAAACGATCTGCTTTCGGAATTGAAGCACCTATCCGGCGTTTATACAGCTCTATTGGATCCGTCTTATTGTTCCCGTACTACAGCCGAAGAACGGATACGAGCCCAATTTCAAGTGAAATCCCTTACCGGAATCGGACTCTCCGAGCGTCCCATGGCGGTAATGGCTTTGGGTGCGCTGCTTACCTATCTCTTTGATACTCAGAAGCAGAGCCTTTCCCATATACGAAAACTGCAAATCTCGGATTCTCATCGGTATATGTCCCTGGATAAAGCCACCATGAAGAACTTGGAACTGACAGAGACCCTGTTCGAAAAAAAATTACAAGGATCTCTTTTGGGCGTTCTTGACAAAACCCGTACAGCCATGGGTTCCAGGAAGATGAAGCAATGGCTGAGGGAACCTCTGAATCAGGTAGATCCCATTTGCCGGAGGCTGGATGCCGTAGAGGCATTGGTGGACGATGTGCTTCTGCGAAACGATTTGAGGGAACATTTGAAGCAGGTTTACGATCTGGAGCGGCTCACGGGCCGTGTGGCTTGCGGCAGTGCTAACGGGAGAGACCTGATTTCCCTGCGAAATTCCATCGCTGCCATACCCGATATCAAGGAATCTCTGAAAGGCTGCGGCAATCACCTGCTTTTGAGTCTGGAAAAAGAAATGGATGCTCTCTCTCAGGTGTCAAACCTGATCCACCGAGCCATTGCAGAAGAACCCCCCTTTACCGTTCGTGAAGGAGGGCTGATCCGACCCGGCTATTCTGTTCAATTGGATCAGCTCAAGGACTCAATCAGAGATGGACAGATCTGGATAGCCGGATTGGAAGAAAAAGAAAGGACCCGGACCGGTATCAAAAATCTCAAAGTGGGATTCAACAAAGTGTTCGGATACTATATCGAGATTACAAAATCCAATTACAATCTTGTACCGGATGATTATATAAGAAAACAGACCTTGGTGAACTGCGAGCGCTTCATCACACCGGAACTGAAAGAAGTTGAAAATGTGGTGCTCAATGCGGAAGCAAAGATCAACCAGTTGGAATATGAGCTTTTTCAAGGCATAAGGGAGGAGATTCAACAGTACATCGACACCATCCAGACAACTTCCTCCGCCCTCGGATCCCTAGATGTACTGCTTTCCTTTGCGGAAGTGAGCAGCCGACTTGGATACATCAAGCCCATGGTGGACCATTCCTCCGTAATCATGATTGAAAAGGGAAGGCATCCGGTGCTGGAACAAATGGCAGGAGACGGGACCTTTGTCAGCAATGATCTTTACATGGATCTTAAGGAACAGAGCATGCTTCTGATCACCGGTCCCAATATGTCGGGAAAATCCACCTACATGAGACAAACAGCTCTCATAGTACTCATGGCACAGGCTGGATGCTTTGTGCCTGCGAAACAGGCAAAAATAGGCCTCGTAGACCGGATCTATACCCGGATCGGCGCGTCGGATAATCTGGCTCAGGGACAGAGTACTTTCTTCGTAGAGATGAGTGAGCTTGCCTATATTTTAAACACCGCCACCGAAAAGAGTCTTGTGATACTGGACGAAATCGGGCGAGGAACAAGCACCTATGACGGGCTGTCCATCGCCTGGGCCGTGGTGGAATACTTGTGTCATCCAAAGTGGAAAGTAAGGACACTGTTTGCCACTCATTATCATGAGTTGACCCTCCTGGAAGAACACCGAAAAGGAGTAAAAAACCTGAATGTGGATGTCCAGGAGCAAAACGGCAACATCATATTTCTCCACAAAATTCTGGAGGGCAGCGCCAGCAGAAGCTACGGCATTCATGTAGCAAAACTGGCCGGGGTTCCTGTACAGGTACTGGACATGGCCAGCCAAAAGCTTATAGAACTGGAAGGAACCGTAAAAGAATTGTCGGTCAGCTCCTATACGGGAGAAATGGCGGCAGAGGAAAAGCCGGCAGTCAAACAGCTTTCCCTTTTCGATTTCGCACCCAACCCGGTGTTGGAACGGTTAAAAGCATTGGATTTGATGGAGCTCACCCCATCCACGGCCTTTCGGATATTGGAGGAACTGAAACATGCTGCAGAACAATGAAATCAATCTGCTTCCTGCTTTTATCTCCGAGAAAATCGCAGCTGGAGAAGTGGTAGACAGACCCTTGTCAGCGGCAAAGGAGCTTCTGGAAAACGCCCTGGATGCAGGTGCCGATACTATTATTATTGAGATAAAAAACGGAGGCAAGACCTATATCCGCGTGACAGACAATGGGATGGGGATATCGACGAATCAGGTAAGCAAAGCCTTTATGCGCCATGCAACCAGTAAGATACAGAGCATAGAAGATCTGCAGCAAATCCGCACACTGGGCTTCCGCGGCGAGGCTCTCACCAGCATCGCGG
>CAYOYO010000056.1:0-11545 GCA_964408195.1 uncultured Oscillospiraceae bacterium
CCCCGTCCCCCTGTCACACGAAGAAAAACTACGTGATGTCTCTTCGCGCTGCAATCGTTGCAAGGGTATCTCCAAGCTGGGTAAGGATTGCAGCCAACAGATTCAGATCATCGTTGTCGGGTATATTGTCTGCGATCAGTACGGAAAGAGCGGAAACGAGACCGACCAATTGAGAAGAATTCACGAAAACCACCTCCAGTTTAGTTTATGATAAACCTCCGTGGAAGTTCGCTTTCCCGCATCAGAATAAGGTAGGACAGGGAACCACTCCCTGTCCTACGCTGTCCTACGCTGTCCTACACTGTTCTACACTGTTCTACACGTGTTGACAGGGGGACGGGGTCACTGTCACGCCGTAAAAGCGACCGTAGGTGACAGGGGTATGTGACAGTGACCCCGTCCCCCTGTCACATGCCACTGTTGACCAGAGCCGCAAAGTTGCTCAACTCCGCAGGGTTGCTGATGGTGTAGGTTTTGCCGCTCTCAATGGCCATGGTGCTTGAGTAAAGCGGATTTGATCCTGTCACTGCGCAGGTAGCGTTTACCGGCGAGCTGAGCACCGGGATTGTGATTGACGACGTGGTTTGGCCGCTTGTGCCCGCCCCCGACCACAAGTACTCATATCGTAACGCATTGCTGCCGAGAGCTGTGATCTCCACATTTTTGCGGCTGAGAACTGCCGTGCCGCTGCTGATTGCCGACCCTCCTGCACTGGCACTTACTGTGCTGCCGCTGGCTTCTCCTGCATTAGCAACCTCAAAGTTCACCGTATAATGATTAATCTCCGCACTGTTTGCCCCATCGTTGATAACGATATGGCTTCCGGTATCCTCACTGTTTACGAAAACATCATAGGTGCCGTTTAAAGCCGCTGCGGTGTAAACACCTATGCCGGAACCGGCGGCAGTGTATTTAACCGCTCCATCCTGTTTTAATTCCACGGTTCCCGGGGCAGCTTCTTCATCATTTTCTTAAACATTGGGGTCACCTATAATCCCTTCTTTGATGTGTGAACCGGATGGACAGGGGGGGGTGTGAGAGGGTTGGGCATTAATATTATGTTACTGCTTTCGTCTTTTTTCGTCAAGATTTGGCGGGTGGGTGACGGCGTCAAGTTCGAGGGCACCTTCACAATCGTGCATTTGTTTGATATACTTGCCTTGATATCATTTATCGTTAACCTTTCTAATCGTTGCTTTACATACGCTAAGGAGAATCCTGCATGTTTTGGTCCATAATAAGCGTCTACTTGTTCGCGGCCACGGGCTTAACCTCTTATTTCGCTGCATACGCGAGTACCAGACAGCGGGAACTCGACTACGCCAAATACATTGTAATCCTGTCAGTCTGCATGACCATCTATTTGTTAGGCTATCTGATGGAGATCAATTCCTCCACGTTGGAGCAGATGATGCGCTGGAACCAGGTTCAGAATCTGGCGATTCCCTTCCTTCTTCCTCTCTGGTGCACGATGGTCATTCTACTGACCTCCCACGCCCAATTCCTGCGCAAATGGACATGGCTCCTGCTGTACGCTGTTCCCACCGTCTCTTTTTTCATGCGCATCACAAATCCGTACCACCACCTCTATTACAAGGCCATGGAAGTGCAGAACACTCTTGGATCTCCTGTTTTATATCTGGACAAAGGTCTCTGGTATTTTGTCAGCGCGTCCTTTAACACCTGTGTCATGATTGCCAGCGTGGTCTTACTATATACGCGGTTTAAGAAGTGCTCCGTCACCGAACGGAAAATGATAAAATTCCTATTTCTCACTTCTGCCCTCCCCTTCATGGGATTGCTGCTTATCGTTGCAGCCCCGGACTCAGGTTTGGATTATGCTGCCATTCTTGCGCCGATATCACTTCTGCTTCTCATGCGGGCTGTGCACAGGTACAATTTTCTTGAGGTGGGCAAGCTGGTCCGGGATGACATTTTCGATAACAGCAGCGATGGGCTCCTTATCCTGGATATGGAGAACCGCATCCTGGATTTTAACAAATCTGCCCGGTGGTTTTTTGCAGACTGTGGCATTGCCCTTGGAAAGAATCCCCTGGAGAATCAACTTATAAGCCGGGAGGACCTTTCCAACGCATTTATGCAGGAATTGCCGGCCGCCTTGCAGCTTGAGACACCCACCGGCCTGCGTCACTTCACCGTTTTGTCCAATTTCATTCCCGACGCCTCCGGAAAAAACATCGGCGTTTTGAAGACGATCCGGGATGTCAGCAATGAGCGCCGTCTGTTGGACGAGCTCCATTATCTGGCGACTACGGATGAACTTAGCGGTCTTCCGAATTTCCGGCAGTTTCAGGTCAGGGCAGAAGCGCAATTTAAATCTGCCCGCAGCTTGAACCAGTCATTTTATGTTTTCCTGATGGATCTTGATCATTTTAAATGGGTTAACGACTCTGCCGGGCACGCGGCAGGAGATGATGCCATACGGCGTGTCGGAAAGCGGATGAGAGAATATTTTACCGGGCAGGGCCGATTTTGCGGGCGCACCGGCGGAGACGAATTCACGGCAGTCCTGGTCGATGCAGATATCTCCGAAGTGACGGATTTTGCCGAAGTGCTGCGTATTGCCCTTCACGATGAGCAAATGGCCTGGAAAGATCGTTGCATCTCCCTGACAATCAGCATCGGCATTGCATGTTTGAATGAGGAAACGCAAAGCTTTGCGGAGGTCCAGAAGCTTGCCGATGAGGCACTCTACGAAGCAAAGGCAGCGGGTAGAGACTGCGTTGTACTTCGTTGCTAGGCTTTGCTTCCGTGCGCCCGGCATACCGGATGTGACCCAGCACTTCTGTCTTAATCCCAATCTTCGTTGGCAAGTCTCCTTTGGAGTTCTTTTAGCTTCCTCTGCCTTCTTTCATAATCGGGCAGCACCGATGCGACCACCCTCCAGAATCTTTCCGAGTGGTTGTGCTCCCGGATGTGCGCCAGCTCATGCACGACCACGTAGTCAATAACGTCTTCGTCGGCCATAACAAGACGCCACGAAAAATTAATGCTGTTCTTACCACTGCAGCTCCCCCAGCGAGTCTTGGCGCCGTTTATTTTCACTGCGGTGGGCATAACGCTCATCCGTTTTGAATAGTCGATTGCCTTATCTGTGAGGAGCCTCTTCGCAACCAGCCTGTACACTTGTACGACTCCCCGCTTTATCTCATCAGGAAGTAGTCCCGGAGGCAGAAAAAAACACTCGCCGTCAAATCCCGCACGATTTCCCTCTCTGGCGGTTATCGGATATTCTCCACCTTGCAGGGGTACCGTATCATTGTACGTTACAGCAAACCCGGCCCTGTTGCCGGCCTGTTGTTTCATCACGGCTAAATGTCCGTCGATCCAGTCCCGCTTGGACAGCACAAAGCGGTCGATCTCGGCTTTCGGTGTTTTCAGCGGAGCCCGGACCTCCAATGTCATGTCTTTTCTGATATGGATCGCTATGGTGCGGCGTTTTGAACGAATCAATGTGTATTCCATCGTGCTACCCATTAAAAGAACTCTACCACAACATCTTCATACCCTTCCGCTTTCAAAAACGAAGTCAACAATTGGCGGATTCGCTCATCCGCTTCATCCAAAAAGCCTTGACTGATTTTCTCTTTTTCCAGTTGCTCCTTATGAGCATTGATCTCGTCAAAAACCACCTGAGTAGGATAATCAGAAAAGATATTGCCTTTAATGTCTTCTACTTTCGCGTTTTCCGTCTCCGCCACATTGTCCAAAATCTTAGACTTCGGAACGGCAACGACTAACTTCTTAGACAGATCGTCGTAACGGAATTGTATTTTGGACAAATCCGTTCCCGCTTTTATATACCCTGTGTATTCAATCAGCTTAATTGCCTCTGCGTAGTTGATCTCTGTAATGCCCAGGAGAGATGTGGTTCTTTCTGTTCGGCTTATTATAACATTGCTATACTCATACTTTAGCGTTGTCCATTCAGACAACTGGACTAAATTATCCTGCAACAAGGAAGCCTCTGAAGATTTAATGGTTTGTTGCTGAAAAATACCATGGCCCATAAATATGTAAACTATCACGACAATAGCAATAACGAGTATGATTGACAAGACCCACTTAAACTTTTTCATACTTACAATTTCCTCTCTGGATTTTAATACTTCATCACCTTCAGCAATCACCTGCTGCAACTCCGGAATGCCAACTACTATCTCTTCGGAAACTACTATCTCCCTTCTTGCTCCTTCATAATGTTTAGGCACTTACACTCTTCCTCCATGATGTTTAAGTACTTACACTCTTCCTCTCTAATATACCCCGGGGTAATCCTGCGAAATCTATACTTCCCGGCCGATCCTCACATACACCAGCTCGGTCGGATTCCCGAAGCGGGGAATCCGGCCGGCAGTGTTTGCCAATCCTCTGCTGATTACTAGTCTGTCATCGTGCACGCCGGATGTCCACTTGGGGAAGAATCCCTGGTTCGGAGCGAACAGGCCCCGGCTTCCCAGACGAATCTGCCCACCATGGGCGTGGCCTGCCAATGTAATATGAATATCCGTTTGTCTGATATACCGGGGATAATATTCCGAATGATGGCACAAGAGCACTTTGAAACCGGGTAATCCCGAGAACATCTTCAACCAGCTCAGGTTCGGTTCGGGATTGAGTGAATATCCTCCGGCCGCGCCTTCCTTGCTGAGCTGCTCTCTCTGAAACCGGTAGCCGGAAGACAATCCGCCAATTGTAACATCTCCAATATGCACGGCAGCGTCATCCAGGAGGATCGCCCCCGTCTTGCGGATCTCAGTGAAGTCATCGGTATCCAGCCGGGTCTCATGATTCCCCAAAGAATAGAAGGTGGAAGTGATGGAGGCACAAGCAGAGAGGAAAGATATGCAGTTGTCTGTCAGTTCGGATGTTACCAGGTCACCGGTGATGGCAATGATGTTCGGATTTTGGGAATACATGGATTCGAAAATTGTCTCCCAGCTTCTATCATGGAGATCGGCAATCAATGCGATGGTGAAAGCTTTGGGCACATCGGCTGCCGTGCAGTAATTGTCTCCCATATTGTAATCGGCTTCTATTCGGTAATCTGTTACGACCATATATTTGCCGTCCTTCATCTTCCTTGCCCTCCACTGTCCAATCTCCGGAAGGGCGCACTTGCTGACTTTGCTTTTTGCCTAATTGACGCAACGATTCCTTAAAACGACGTTTTCTTATACACAACTCTGATTACCCTAATTTTAGATAATGAAATGGTAGGGGGGCCTTGCTCCCCTTGCTCATAGTCCCTTTTTCATAATAAAGCTCATATGCCTGCCGCATTTTTTGTCCTGCCGATAGGAAAAACCATCGGCACTTTTATAGGTACAGGTATTGTCAGTCTTGATGCGGGCCCCTTGTATCCCGCTCATCTCGCACTGCAGCTTAACAAACTGCTGATTGTCGATATGATACTTCCCGGTTTCATCATTGTAGCTCATGAAGTCCTTGCCGTAGCCAAGCTCTTTAAACTTCACATAAACCGGTTCATCCACCTCAAAACATTCCCGGCTTATGGCAGGGCCTATATAGACATGGAACTCCCTTGGGTCGCAATGCTCAAATTCTGTTAAATGTTTAAATACCTTACGTGTTATTTCTTTCACTGTGCCTTGCCATCCGGAATGGATCACTCCTACCAGATCCGTGGTTTCATGATAAAATGTCACCGGAACACAGTCGGCCGTAAAGCAGCAAAGCAGGAGATTCGGCTCATAGGTATACAGAGCATCCGTGTCTTTAATGGCAGTGGAAAGGCTATACGCCCCCCGCCCCTTATCTGCACGCGAAACTTTATAAAAATTGCTGCTGTGGGTCTGATTGCAACAAACGAAGTCTTCCGGCCCACAATGTAAAGCATCCGCTAACTTCCTGCGGTTTCTTACCACATCATCCGCACGAAGACAGGCGTGAAGAGCCATATTGTTGTATTCCGGTTTTCCTTCGTCCTTAAGAGTGATCCCGGTTATTATTTTATAGTTATCGATATAAATTTTCGTTTTCATTTGCTGCTTCACTGGCCAGGACAGAGTCCATTCAGGACAGGGGTCTATATCCCCTGTCCTGATCACAGTTTCTCTCCTGTTGTTGGGGCCTTCTTTAAAAATGCTGAATTCGTTAAAATAATTATACCATAAATGAGTAATCATTTTGGTATAATCAGCCAGGTACTGTCCAGTATTTTTCCCAAATTAGTTTAAGACCGTTTGGTTATCGGATCTAAATCACTTCGGTTTCTGGTATCTGCATGTCCATAAATTCAAGCACCTTCATATTCAGATAGTGGATGCGCTCCACATCAACTATTTTGTTCTTGTCGTCAATGGTAAAGAAGTAGAGCGTTGACAGCAGAGCACGGTGCGCTTCGTTAAGATCTTCCGATGTAAATTCTGGCATTCTGCTCCTTTCTTGTTTACTTCATTCTGTTACATCGGCATATAAAAACGGAATAATCCTTTTCAGATCATCCGGCATCAGCTCAATCTGATACCCGATTTTTCCTGCACTGAAGATAATTGTATCCTGTTTTGCAGCACTTTCGTCCAATACCGTCACAAGGCGTTTTTTCATACCTATAGGAGAACATCCTCCATGAATATAACCGGTAAGGGGCAGTAGCTCTTTTGCTTTGATCATCTCAACAGACTTCTCACTAACCGCTTTTGCTGCTTTTCGCAAATCCAGGTCTCTGCTCACAGGGATGACGAAGACATAATGTTCGCCTGACTTCCCCACAGCAACAAGTGTTTTGAACACTTGATCTTCGTCCTGGCCAAGTACAGCCGCCACATCCGGTCCACTGACAGCTTCCGTGTGGGCATAACAATGATGCCGGTAAGATATCTTTGCTTGATCCAGAAGCCGCATCACATTCGTTTTCAGTTCCGGTTGTTTTTCCCCGCTTCTGCCCATGTGTCTCCTGATTCCTCACTTACTCAATTGTTATTCCTTTTTTTCTTTTTGTACCTGGTACCGCGACTGCTGTCACAGAGGAAAGTGGCAAGATGTAAAATGTCCTTTACTGACTTCTACAAATTCAGGCTCAACCCGGGAGCATATTTCCTTCGCGTAAGGACAGCGAGGATGAAAGAGGCAGCCGCTTGGCGGGTTCATAGGAGATGGAAGTTCTCCATGAATCAGTTCAGAATCCCAGCTAAACTCTTCTTCAATGCCGGGTGCCGCTTGGATCAATATGCTTGTATACGGATGACGCGGCACTTCGAACAATTCATGGGTTTCCGCCAATTCCAAAACCTTACCTAAATACATAACCGCCACCCGGTTTGTTATATACCTTACGACACGCAAATCGTGGGATATGAAAATAATGGTAAGGCCAAGCTTGTTTCGAAGATCAATCAACAAATTAATAATCTGTGCTTGTATGGAAACATCCAATGCAGAAACAGGCTCATCCGCAATGATGAGTTTCGGTTCAAGAGCCAATGCCCTGGCTATTCCTATCCGCTGCCTTTGCCCTCCTGAAAAATCACTGGGCATCCGGTCCGCCTGATAATCATATAGTCCTACAAGGCCCATCAACTCAAGTATCCTCTCCTCCATCTCTCCGGGAGTACATAAATTATGGAATTTTAAAGCTTCGCTTAGAGTATCGCGAACAGACATGCGTGGGTTTAATGAAGAATAAGGATCTTGAAATATCATCTGTATGTTTCTGGCCTCACTTCGCATTTCCTTCGGGGAGATATGGGAAATATCGTGCCCACCCAAGTGTATGCTGCCGCCGTCGGGCTTATAAAGCCGAATAAGGGTTTTTGCCAGGGTACTCTTGCCGCAGCCCGATTCTCCAACGATTCCAAGGCTCTCACCCGCATACACATCCAAGGACACTCCATCGACCGCCTTCAGAACGCGAGCAGGTTTGCGCATAATGACATCAACAATCCCCCGACTTATGGGGAAATGTTTCTTAAGTCCTTTAACTTCTAATAGAGGAGATACTGACATGTTTTTTCCACCCCTGTCTTTTACTATGTGATAATGCCCTGTTTTCTACCATTCTTCGCGCCAGAAAAATCAGACACTGTAGTGGCAGCGAAGAAAGTGCCCCGGCTCGCTTTCATGCATAGGAGGAAGCTCTGCAAGGCATATCTCGCCGGCCTTCAAACAACGGGGAGCAAAGGGACAACCCTTGATTTGTTCTGTCTGGTCCGGCGGCGCTCCCGGAATCGGTTCAAGCTTTTCTCTTCTATCGCGTTCTCTGGGCAGTGAATTGATCAGTCCAAGCGTATATGGATGCTTGGGGTTTTTAAGGAGCGTACCGGTAGCCGCTGTCTCAACGATATACCCGGCGTACATAACCGCCACGCGGTCGCACATCATCCGTACAACGCCAAGATCGTGGGTAACAAGCACGATGCTCATTCCAAGTTCCTTTTTTAGGCGGTTGAGGAGTGTGATGATCTGCTGCTGTATGGTCACGTCCAGCGCGGTAGTCGGCTCATCCGCAAGAAGAACTTCCGGCTTTGCCGCCAAAGCAATCGCAATCATCACCCTTTGGCGCATGCCCCCTGAGAACTCATGTATATGCTGCCGCAGTCTGCTCTCCGGCTCCGATATGTCCACCAGCTGCAAAAGTTCAATGGCCCGGTCTCTCATTTGGCGCTTTCCAAGCCCTTGGCCTCGCATGGTCTCCATGAGCTGGGTTTCAATAGTAAGAACCGGGTTCAGTGCCGTCATAGGCTCCTGGAATACCATGCCGATTCCGCTGCCGCGCACAGATACCATATCCCGTTCCTTAAGGCCGATCAGCTCTCTTTCCCGAAATTTGATACTGCCGCCCAATATGCGGCCGTTTTCAGGCAGCAGACCTGCGATTGCCCTACATGTGGCACTTTTGCCGCAACCGGATTCACCCACAAGTCCAAATGTCTCACCTTCGCCAATGTAAAAACTTACATCCTCAATGGCTCTGACTGTTTGGTATTTACTGATGTAATGCATCTTCAGATTATTAATATCTAAAATAGGGTTTGCCATTTTGTCCATTTGTTAATTCCCCCCTGTACGAAGCCTATCCGAAAGCCCATCACCAATGAGGGAAAAGCCTAAGCCTGTAATGGCCAAAACAAGGCCGGGCAACACGGTAATCCATGGCGCTGACGATAGAAAAGATTTCCCGCTGGAAATAATAGCACCCCACTCCGGCGTTGGTGCTTGGACCCCTAACCCAAGGAAACTAAGGCTGGCAGCCGCCATCATTGAAATGACAATATCCGAAGCGCAATAAACGATTGCACTGGAAATCACATTGGGCAATATATGCCTGAATATGATGCGCCCATCGCCGTATCCCATTGATTTCGCCGCTTCCACATATTCAGCACTCCGGGCAACCATAACCTCGCTGCGAATCAGCCTGGCATACTCTTTCCAGGCAACAAGCCAGCTGGCCACCAGCAAGACCTGTATGCCGCTGCCGATGATAGCGGCCAGGAGAACCGCAAGGACCATAAAAGGAAATGCCATGGAAATGTCCAGGAGCCGCATGAGCACTGTGTCAAGCTTTCCACCATAGTAGCCGGTTAAAAGACCCAAAATCGTGCCAACGATGAAGGGTACAATCGTGGCGCCGATACCAATCGCAAGGTCAATTCTCGCACCATACACAACGCGGGAGAAAATGTCACGGCCAAAATTGTCCGTTCCAAACCAGTGGGATGAAGAGGGTGGCAGGAGCATTGCGTTTGCGTCCTGCGCTGTCGGGCTGTAGGATGTAAACAGCGATGGGAAGATTGCCACTATGATAATGGCCGTAGTTATGATCAAACCCACAGTCAGCGTTGTATTCATCCCTAAACGCTGCTTTTTTAAGGAGACCTTCATATTAAGAGTGTTTTCCAAACCTATGCCTCCTTATTTTATCCTGATTCTTGGATCGATAATAGAGTAAAGGATGTCCGTCACCAGGTTAACAAACATGATAATAATTACAAAAGTTATCACAACACCTTGTACCACTGCATAATCCCGCCGCAAAACGCTGCTGATCAACAGCTCCCCGATCCCCGGGAGTGCAAATATGCTTTCGATAATTACACTGCCTCCAAGCATGTAGCCTATACGCATACCAAGAAGTGTAACGGTAGGGATAAGGGCATTGCGTATGATATGCATGGTAGATACCCGGAGAGGACTTACCCCCTTAGCCTTGGCAAAATCAACATAAATTTGGTTTTTCACATCGACTACATTGTTTCTTGTATTTCGTATGATAACAGATGAAGTGGCTATGGCCATGGTAAGGGAGGGGAGGATCAGACTCTCCAGATGTCCAAAGAAGCCTTCTCCCCAGCCGGAAACAGGAAACCACTTTAAATGCACGCCAAACACCAGCAGAAGCATGAGCCCGATCCAAAAGGAAGGGAGGGATAACCCCAAAAGTGCAAAGGACCTTATTCCCTGATCTACAGGTTTGTCTTTCTTTATGCCGGCAATGTATCCTAAAGGTATGCTTATAATGACGGTCATCACTGTTGAAACGATTGTGAACCATACCGTGACGCCCAGGCGGGACTTGATTAAATCCGTTACCGGCATGTGAAAGTGGATGCTGTCCCCAAGGTCAAACCTTAAGAAGTTTGTGAAGAAGTTGAGAAATTGTATCCAAACCGGTTCATAATAGCCCATCTTTATACGGTAGGCTTCAAGAACTTCGGGTTTTACTTTCGGGCCGAGCATAATGCTTGCCGGATCTCCCGGAATCAAGCGAATTAATATAAAAATGAGCACTGTGACGATGAAAATCACCGGTATCATTTGGAGCAGGCGCTTTATTATATAGTTGAACTTGTCCACAGGGAATCCTCGTTTCAAATTTTAAAGAAAGGCGGAGAACAGAAGCTTTGTTTTCTGTCTCCGCCATTCACTTACCATCCTAACCCAGATATATTATAGCGAAAACTTATTATTCCGCAGCCTTCGATAAATTTTCAAATCTATAGTTTCCGAGAGGGGTCTGCACAAATCCGGATATTTTATCACTCATTGCGACTCCGTAAGGTACATAGGCAATGGGTACAAATATCTGGGCCTCGTTGATAATCTGTTGGATTTCGTTGATATACTCATGTCTCTTTTGGGAATCCATCTCAACTGCCTGGAGTTTATTGAGTTCTCCCAAGCGGGGATCCTGATAGCCTGTATCAAATGTATAATATAGGTCAAAGTCACAAACAGCATCAAGATACTGGACAGGATCCGGAACGTCATCGGTCCAGTAGTCTATAACAGTGTCAAATCCCAGGCTATAGAGTTTGTCCTTGTAGATACCAGCCTCTTCCGGCATTATTTCGAGAGTCACGCCGGCTGCAGCCCACTGTTCCTTGAGAATCGTAGCAATCTGCTCTTCAAAAGAGTTTCCCGAATGAATCAGCATGTTGATGGTAATACCATTCTCATAACCGGCTTCTTTCAGAAGAGCTTTTGCCGCTTCTATATCCTGCTTTGGCTCCGGTATTGAGGTATCCAGGAAGGGACTGCCACCTTGAAGGAAGGAGCGACC
>CAYOYO010000057.1:0-11485 GCA_964408195.1 uncultured Oscillospiraceae bacterium
CATCGCCATTAAGTTCGTTACCTTGCGATTCCGGTGACTTCCAGGGTCCGTATTGCAGATAGGTAACGAACTTAATGGCGATGTAGTTGAGCATCAGGGTAAATATGGTTTCGTTTACTCCCATCTTCGCCTTAAAAAACGCCGGAATGAAAGCCCAAATACCACCAACAATCATAGCAGCCGCTGCCATGAGAAGCAGGGTGAAAACTTTTGGCAGCCCTTGGATATTCAGTGCAATGTAAGCCGCTGCCAGGGCACCCATGATAATCTGTCCCTCTCCTCCGATGTTCCAGAATTTCATCTTGAAGGCTACTAAGATGCCCAGAGATGTGACGATGAGAGGAACTGCTTTCAGGATCGTCTGCTGAAGACGGATTTCCGTGCCGAGAGCCCCCGTTACCATACTGGGGAATACCTCCAAAGGATTAAAACCTAAGATCTTAATCACCAGCCCGGCGCAGACGATGGAAAATAGGATTGCCAGGGTCCGGATAAACCACTCACGATTTTGAGGGAGATCGTCTCTCTTTACGATACTAAATCTGGTCATGAGCCAACCCCTCCTTACCGCCCGTCATCAACAGGCCGATCTGTTCTTTTGTAACCTTGTCAGGGTCAACGATGCCGGTGACTTTTCCCATGCAGAAGACCATGACCCGGTCACAGAGATCCATGAGCACATCCAGATCTTCGCCGATAAATAGCACACCTACGCCCATCTTCTTCTGCTCGTTCAGCAGGTCATATATTTTGTAAGAAGCACCGATATCCAGCCCCCTGACAGGATAAGCCGTAATGAGGACCTTGGGATTCGAATCGATTTCTCTGCCCAGGAGCACCTTCTGGATATTGCCTCCCGACAACTTCTTCACGGGATAATTGATACCCGGCGTCTGTATGTCCAGTCTCTTGACGATAGACCTGGCTTTGGCTTCACAAGGACCTCTCCGGAGGAAGATGCCCGGTTGATTTTGATAATCCTTTAATATCAGGTTGTGGACAATGTCCATGGAACCCACCAAACCCATGCCCAGGCGGTCCTCCGGGATAAAACCCATGCGAATCCCCAGGCGTATGATATCTCTGGGCGTTTTTCCGATTATATTTTCACCCTCAAAGAAAATCCTGCCTTTGTCGGCTTTCGTAAGCCCCGCAATGGTTTCGCAGATCTCCTTCTGACCGCTACCGGCCACTCCTGCTATACCCAGAATCTCCCCGGCGTGGAGGCAAAAGCTGATGCCTGACAGGGCGTTCTTGCGATCGCTGTTTACCACAGAAAGGTTGTCTACCTCCAGAAGCACTTTCTTTTCTGCTTCTGCTTTCTCCTTTCGGATGGCAAGATCTACTTTTTTCCCTACCATCATTTCAATGAGTGTTGGTACCTGTACTTCTGCTGTATTGACCGTACCAATGGTTCTGCCCTTGCGCAAAACGGTGATTCGGTCGCTGATTTCCATAACCTCCCCCAGTTTGTGAGTGATGATGACTATAGCGCAGCCGTTATCCCGCATGCTTCCTATGATCTGGAAAAGTCTGCGGATCTCCTGTGGGGTCAGTACGGCTGTAGGTTCGTCCAGGATGAGTATTTTTGCACCCCGGTAGAGGACTTTGATGATTTCCAGAGTCTGCTTTTCCCCCACCGACATGTTGTAGACTTTTTTATCGGGATCCACATCCAGCCCGTATTGATCGGAAATAGCCCGAATCTCCTTTGTCAACTGTCTGTTCTTTGTCAGCAGACCTTTCCCCCGGCCCAGGGCTATGTTTTGCTTTGCAGTCATCACATCCACCAGTTTGAAGTGCTGGTGAATCATTCCTATGCCCATTTCGATGGGATCCTTCGGAGAAGTGAAATGGACTTCCTTTCCGTTAATGGCTACAACACCGCTATCCTGCCGATAGATGCCGGATAGCATGTTGACCAAGGTACTCTTCCCGGCGCCGTTTTCCCCCAACAAAGCATGGACCTCCCCGTTGTACACGGTCAGGTCCACATCTTCATTTGCTTTTACAGATCCGAAGGACTTGCAGATGCCCTTCATTTCGATGGCCTTGACAGGCTCCATAAACTACCTCCGATAAAACATTGGGGCGGCTCCCAGGGGAACCGCCCCAGCTTGATCTTGCTGAATTTGTCCTATTTATCTACTGGATTGCTGTGATGCCTTCCAGTACGTAGTCCATAGCCCAGATTTCATCGTGTGTGGTAAGAGCGGCTCCTGCAGCTACCACCTCATTGCCGGCATTGTCTTTAAGAGGACCTACGAATATAGGGTGATTTCCCGCTATAATTTCAGCTTGCACTCTTTCCACTTCAGCTTTGGCTTCGTCGGAGACCAGATCCGTCAAAGGAGCAAGTCCGATATAACCGTCCGCCATTGTTCCGTAGTATGCTTCCGGTACATATTCACCGGCTATAATCTTTTCAATGGTGGGAACAAGGTAGGCTTCATGATGCCACACAGGTGCTGTGAGGAAGGAACCGGGAGCAACCTTGCTGTTGTCGATGTTGTAACCCACGGCAAAGGCTCCTACTTTTTCTGCCGCAACCTGAGCGGCAGATGTGTCAGCATGTTGCGTCAGCACATCACAATTTTGCGCCAGAAGGGATTCCGCCGCAGCCTGCTCCAGCGCAGCATCTCCCCAGCTGTTGATGTAGACTACATTCATGGTCACATCCGGATTCACGGATTTTGCTCCAAGGAAGAAGGAGTTGATGCCGATTAACACTTCTGTATAGGGATAGGCTGCAATGTAGCCCAATTTATTCGACTCAGTAGTAAGTCCCGCTACGATGCCGGACAGGTATCTGGCCTCTTCCATTGCGCCGAAGTAGTTGCCGAAGTTCGTATCGTTCTTCTTATAGCCGGAGAAGTGGAGGAAGGTCAGGTCCGGATATTCGCCTGCCAGTTCCTCAAGACCATCCATGTGACCGAAGCTGGTACCGATGATGACGGTGGCGCCGTTGTCAATCATGTTGATGGCATTGGTCTTAACCGCCTGAAGATCTTCTGCTACATTTTCTGCCCAAAGCACTTTAACGGAGTCGCCGAAGGCTTCCTGTACTGCCATTGCACCCATGTGCTGAGCCTGATTGTAACCGCCGTCGGTTACGGGCCCGATGTAGAGGAATCCGATGGTGGTTACATCAGCGGGAGCTTCTCCGTTTCCTTCGGGCTCCTCACTTCCGCCACCGCCACATCCTGCCAATGCTGTCATTACCAATGCAAGAACCAGGAAAATCGCCAAAAACTTTTTCATTTTTCTTCTCCTTTGTACGTTTATACCTATTAGTTTTTATACTACCTGAAAGATATGCGATCGCCCGTTATGGACGTTATCACCGCCAGAGATTCTACACGATAACCCATTTTGCGCAGTCTCTCGCCGCCGCCCTGAAATTCTTTCTCCACCGCGGCTCCGATTCCGCTGACAGTGGCTCCGGCCTGCAGGGCCAGATTTGCCAGGCCTACAGCAGCTTCTCCGTGGGCTAAGAAGTCATCCAAAATCAACAGGTTATCTTCTTTCGAAAGATACTTTTTTGACACCAGAACGGTAGATACGGTGCGCTTTGTAAAGGAAGTGACCTCTGTGGAATAACACCCATCCACCATGGTGCTTGGCGCAGCTTTCTTCGCAAAGACCACAGGCAGATTGCCCATATGCATTGCTGCAGCACAGGCAATGGCAATGCCGGATGCTTCAATCGTCAGGATTTTATTTACCGGGAGGTCGGAGAAACGAGCAGCAAATTCTTTGCCGATTTCCGATACAAGCGCTACATCAATCTGATGGTTCAGGAAAGAATCGACTTTGACAATCTCCGTGCCGATTACTTGTCCGTCTTTCAGAATCCGATCCTTTAATAACTGCATATCTTTCCTCATCTCTTGCCGCATTTCCGATAATGCCATTATAGTGCCTGTCTGCGGCTGCCGTAAAGAGTTTCCTGCAAAATGAAGGGAGTTTTTTGTCGATATTTTTTGAATGTCCGCTTTATGGCGAACATTGGAGGATGTTTCTGCTTGAGTATTTCGCTTCATATTGCAGGAGGGATGCGTCCTCGTATGTTTATTTTTTGCTGCTTTATGAGAATATATACCATTAACAAGGAATATGAAGTGGAAGTTGGGTTTTTATTCCTTTCATGTGGGGTTTTTATGGGCTTTCTCTTGCATTTAAGCCAAATCATTGTTATATTGATTTACATGCAATTCCATTTGACTTACCAGGAAGGAGTGTCCCTATGGCCCAGGAAAGTCCCATCATTTCGATTCGGGATCTGGAGAAGATCTATAAGAGCAAAAATAGCCAAGTAAAGGCTTTGGAACATATCGATCTGGATATTTATGAAGGCGAAGTCTTCGGCATCATCGGACTCAGCGGCGCTGGCAAAAGTACTCTGGTTCGCTGTATTAACTTCCTGGAACGACCAACGGGAGGTTCGGTGTATTTTGATGGGAAAGACCTTTCAAAGCTCAGCAAGAGTGAGTTGCTGCAAATCCGCCAGTCTATGGGCATGATTTTCCAGCAATTCAACCTATTGATGCAGCGCAATGCCATCGATAACATCTGCTTTCCTCTGGAAATCGTCGGGATGGAGAAAAGCGCAGCCAGGGAACGGGCTCATGAGCTTTTAGATCTGGTAGGGCTTTCCGACAAGGCAACTGCTTACCCCTCCCAGCTGTCCGGTGGGCAGAAACAGAGGGTTGCCATTGCCAGAGCTCTTGCAACGAAACCTAAGGTGTTGCTCTGTGATGAAGCCACCAGCGCGCTGGACCCCTCCACCACCCACTCCATCCTCGCTCTACTGAAGCAGATTAATAAAGATCTGGGACTCACCATCATCGTAATCACCCATGAAATGAGTGTCATCGAGGAGATTTGTCAGCGTATCGCAATCATCGATGACAGCCGAATCGTTGAGATGGGCAATGTCATAGACATCTTCACGAACCCAAAGACCCATATTGCTAAAAACTTTGCCTCCCCGGGAGGTGACAGACCCGACCGGGTCATAGGAAGCCGCTGCTGTCAGATCATATTTGATGGCAACTCCTCCTATGAGCCTATCCTGGCAAAAACGATTCTGGAATGCAAGGCACCGGTAAACATCCTGTTTGCCGATACCAAAAATATAGATGGGAAAGCCTTTGGTCAAATGATCATACAGCTTCCCGAAGACGAGAACTTATCAAACCGGGTCCTGGCGTATCTACGTACCCAGGAGATTATCGTAAAGGAGGTGGAAACAAGTGTTTAGCGAAGCTTCTCTTTCTATGTTCACAGTTGGCCTGGCTGAAACACTGTATATGGTTCTGGCCTCCACAGCCGTGGCTTACCTTATTGGCCTTCCTCTGGGAATCGCCTTGGTGATTACCGAAGAAAGCCCCCGCCTACCGGCCCAGGTAGTCAACAAAATTCTAGGGCTGGCGGTGAACCTACTCCGCTCGGTGCCATTTCTCATCCTCATGATGGCTCTCACTCCTTTTACCAGACAGATCGTGGGAACCACCATAGGGCCCAATGCGGCAGTGGTGGCATTGGTGGTAGCCTCTGCTCCCTTTATCGCCAGACTGGTGGAATCCTCCCTCAAGGAAGTAGACAAAGGAGTGATTGAAGCCGCTCATTCCATGGGGGCCTCAACCTCCCAAGTAATCCTCAAAGTCCTGCTGCCGGAGGCAAAGCCTTCGCTGCTGGTAGGTGCAGCCATTGCAGTCACCACCATACTGAGTTACTCAGCCATGGCCGGGATCATAGGCGGAGGCGGTCTTGGAGACATTGCCATAAGGTATGGTTACTATCGCTATCAATTTGACGTGATGCTGGTAACTATGATCCTGCTGGTAATTCTGGTCCAAATTCTTCAAGAAATTGGCATGCGACTGGCAAAGGCCTTGGATAAACGTATCAACTGACACCTTTATACATAACACGTTTTTAAACAAATAAGAATAAAAATATGGAGGGAACCAATATGAAAAGAAGTTTAACCCTTGTCCTGCTCGTCTTACTTACCCTGTTCCTGGTTGCAGGCTGCGCAGGAAACGAAAGCCCTGAAAACGGAGAATCGGAACTGACTCCCATAACTGTAGGAGCCACTCCCGCACCTCATGCAGAAATTTTAGAAGTGGTCAAGCCTCTCTTGCTTGAAAAGGGTTACGATCTGCAGATTGTAGATTACGTTGATTACGTCCAGCCAAATCTGGCAGTAGACAGTGGAGACATCGATGCCAACTACTTCCAGCATCAGCCATATCTTGATGACTTCAATAATGAAAAGGGCACCGATTTGGTTTCCATCGCTGCAGTCCACTATGAGCCATTTGGCATCTACCCGGGAAAAACTGCTTCTCTGGACGCTCTGCCGGATGGTGCGAAGATAGCCGTTCCCAACGATACCACCAATGAAGCAAGAGCACTGTTGCTCCTGGAAGCACAAGGCCTGATCGAACTGACGGAGAACATAGGCCTCACCGCAACGAAGAATGACATCACCGGCAATCCCAAGAACTTTGACATTGTAGAACTGGAAGCCGCCCAGCTACCTAGGTCCCTTCCCGATGTAGACATCGCGGTAATTAATGGCAACTATGCGCTGGAAGCCGGGCTGAAGGTTCAGAGAGATGCCTTGGCAACAGAAGATGCTTCTTCCGTTGCTGCTCAGACCTATGCGAATATCTTAGTAGTGAAAGCAGGCGACGAAGGCAGAGAAGAATTGAAAGCTCTGGCGGAGGCTCTTCTATCTCCTCAGGTCAAAGAATTTATTGAAAGCACATACGAAGGCGCCGTTGTACCGATGTTCTAACAAACAAGGAAATTTCGTAAAAGAGAGCTTCTGCGCCAGTCGCAGAAGCTCTCTTTTTTCATCTTTCAAACGGGTGGTTATTTCACGAATCCGGCCTTAGCCAGGATCTCTCTGGCCTTGGGCTCATTGGCTTCACTGACCAGGACTACCGGGCCGGTGCAGCCCATGCCGGTTTCCGCATAAATCTCTTCCTTCCAGAGGCAGATCGCCGCATCCTCAATATCCATGACCTCGATGCCGTGAATCTCCGCTGTGACGATCTCCTTGGCAGGCGCTTTCACTTCTTCCGGAGCATCCGGGGCTTTGGGCAATCCCGCCTCGCCGCTTCTTGTTCTGCATCTTGCCGACTCTAAAATCTCTTTTAGCCCGGCTTGATTGGCCTTTGCGAATTCCTCTTTTGCTATGGATTTCCAGTCATTTTCTGCAAGCTGGCTGGCATATTCTACGGCTCCGGCAATCACCGGCGCTCCTGAGGCTCTTGAGATGATGAGGATGAGTTTTTCATATCCTTCTCCGATCCCCGGTCCGTATCCATAGCCGGTGGATTCGTAGCTGCCTCCTGTCGAATAGGCAGAAAAGAGCTTCATCAAAAGGTTCCCGGTGAGAGGATCCATGACCATGATGTCGGAGGATGCGGTGAGCAGGTCGTTGCCTCTCATGACGATGCCCCCGTCGGCTCTCCCGGACTCTCCAAACTTGATATCATAACCCCTTTCCTTCAAGGTCAGCAGGGCCATCTCCGCCTGTCTGGCTCCATCTACATTGGCAATCCCTACGGTTGGTTCTTTTACACCGCTTGCCTTTGCCGCTATGATCCCGTAGATGGCGTTTTTCACCATACCTTCTACCCGGTCTGCCGATGAGGTTCCCGTGGTGGTAGCAAGATAGAGTTCCTTTCCTCTTCCGGGCGTTACCACCCGGCCAACGGTGGATACCCCGATGGGGAAGGGATAGTGCATGGTCACCGCTCCCTGAATCTCTCCGCTTGCCAACATGGCTTCCATCTTCTTATGGGCGTTCTCCCCCTCGATGACAAGGGCTTTGTATCCCTTTCGTTCCGCCAGGCGGGCCCCTTCGTAGATTTCCTCCATACCCAGCTCGCTGCCTTCCGCTGCGATGCCGATGACCGGCCGGCTCACTGCCGTCCCTGCTGTAACCTTCTGGGAATCCTCCTTTCCCCTGTTCTTCTGCAACACAACGGATACTCCGTCGAACAGGTTGGTCATCCGACCTAAAAAGAGGCTCCCTTTTCCGATGATCATGGCTTTTTCGATCTTCCCGGACAGGATATCTTCTCTGGCAAAGCCCAGATAGGGGACTCCCGATGGGATATGGCCCTGGGTGGGCGCCCAGCCCGGCATGCCGTGGTCTTTTACAAAGTCGGCGATGGCACTTCTTTCTATGGTTCCCTGCTTTACTCCAAGTGCCGCAATCATCTTGTAGTTGGCTTCCGGAACATCCCCGGCTCCTGCCGGTTTGGTTACATCCGGATTCTGCATCTCCGCCGCATATTTCCCGATGTCGGTAATGGTGAGTCCCGCCTTTTCCAAAGGTTCCGTCACCAAGGAGGAGATGACAGCCTGGGGTGAGGATCCGGTTCCTACCCTATGGCAGCCAACGATATCCGTATTGATCTCCGGACTTACCCCGTCGTTCTCGCTGATCAGTACGCCGAAGCCTCCCATCACGTCCTCTAAGATGGGAAGGCCTTTTTTCACATGGTCTTTTCCGTTCATGCCAAGCTTGGCTGTGGTACCCCCTGCAAAGACCACAACATTTTTAAAGGTACCGGACTTTACCAGGGCGGCTGCTTCGATGAGGGCATGGGTGGGCGCTGCGCAAAATCCTCTGGTATCCGAGCCGGTTGCATTGATGAGACCGGCGATTTCTGCTTCCGCTTTGGCAAAGTTCCCCCCGCCCCTCTGGTTCATGTCCCCACAGGCTTCCTCGCTGCAGTCGATAACATAGTCGATGGTCTCTTTGGCAACCCCGCTGCTCTTCACAAGATGAAGCAGGGCTAACACGCCGGAGGCTTTATACACCAGATTCTCCAAAAGCACATGGGCGGTCAGGGACACGTCCACATCGTGAGCCCGCTTCACATATCCCACCAGCTTTCCCTGGTGGTAAAGGGGTTCTGCATGCTCTTCGTCTACATACTTCACGATTTCCTCATGGCTTACCCCTTCCTTCAGCCGGGCAAGGATGCTCTCATCCATAAGCGGGTGGGCTGCCAGCTTATCCTTGATGGTGGCCACAAAGCCCTTCTCTAAAAACACCAGGTCAAACACATCACAAATCTGCACCAGTCCTAAAAACTCATCTTGGGGCATGATTTCCCCCAGTTTTCCATAGCGATCTGCTCCCGGCACTTCCTTGTCATACCAGGGAAACTCGTAATCTCTAAGGTCTTCCGGGGTCAGGTTCCCGATGTATACCTGGTTGGGCGGGTAGCTCACCGCCTTCTGATAGCTTCTCAGGTGGCCGGGAAGCTCTTTCAAATACTCCGACTCCGGATTCACGATCCGCTCCGTGGTCTGGGTCGTGCCGTTATGGATCACGAAATCCGGTCCGTGGACCAGCACATAACCCGTTCCTTTTATCACTGCATTCCTGCTCATTTTTCCTTCCTTTCTTTTATCCCAACAACTCGATTTTCGTTTTCCCGCACACGTCCGGCAGGTCCAGTTGAACACCTGTCAAAGGGTCTGTCCCCGTGGCTTATGTCAATAGCAGGAAAAGGTGACCGAGATCACCTTTTCCTTCTGTTCTTAATATTTGGTGTACTGCTCTCGGATTGCTGTCATTTCTTTTACGATATCCTCTATGTCCAGCACCATCTCCATCATACTGATCTGCTCATCATAAACGGCTTCGTCGATTTCTGCCTTCATTTCCGGTTCACAGATATGATACACTTTGAGTCCCAACGAGACTCCTGCCAACGGACCTGCATAGGTGGGATCCCCTGCGGTTACGGTCTCTGCTGCCAATCCGGCTGCTTCCCCTTCGGAAGCGCCCAGTAAGACAACTACATTCTCCGGACCGTAC
Source organism: uncultured Oscillospiraceae bacterium (assembly GCA_964408195.1). Classification (GTDB taxonomy): domain Bacteria; phylum Bacillota; class Clostridia; order Peptostreptococcales; family Anaerovoracaceae; genus UBA1426. Next base: position 9,860 of record CAYOYO010000057.1, read on the forward strand.
TGCTCCGCATACTCCTTCACCCGTTTCTGGTTTTCCAGGTCCATGGCTCCTGCCGCGGTTCACACAAAGCATTCTGTGGAGGAAAACACCACTTCTCCTCCTGCTGTGGCGACACAATCTGCGATGGCTGGGCCCGGAATCCCGTCCCTGTCACCGATGATCACCACTTTTTTGTCTTTTAAAATTGCCATTTTACTCCTCCTTTCCTATATATATTTTTTGATCATGGACTCGATATTGGCTTCGGTGGCATCGTCTTTCACCAGCTCTTCCACTTTCTCTCCGTCCTTGTAGATCGCTATGACTGGAAGCCCCAATACCTTCTGGCTGATGGCAAGGCGTCTGGCCTGGGTGGTATTCAGCTTCGTAAACTTGATCTTATCCCCATACTTTTCGCTGAGGGCTTCCACCGCCGGCATCAGAGCTGCACAAGGGGCACATCCGTCTCCGAAGAAGTCTACTAACACATAGCCTTCTGCTTCCAGCACTTCCCCTAAAAAGGTCTCTTTATCTACTACTAACATACTTTTCCTCCTCTTTTCCTTGATTCCGATTTGTTACAATCTGCAGCCGATTTCTGACAGATACCTCTCTGCCTGGGTGGCTGCTATGGCCCCATCCGCTGCTGCCGTAACCACCTGACGAAGGGATTTTGCACGCAAATCCCCCGCCGCGAATACGCCGGCTACGCTGGTATTCATATTCTCATCGGTGACGATGTAATGGTTCTCCATCTTTACTTTCCCCTCGTAGGCCCCTGTCTGGGGTTTGTAGCCGATGAACACAAACACACCGAACATCCCATCCTCCGGATCTGCCTTCACTTCTGTGATTTTTCCCGTTTTTACGTTTTCCACCACCATGGTATCCAGCAGTTCTTCCCCCTTCAGGTCCTTTATGACGCTGTCCCACAGAAATGCCATCTTCGGATTAGCAAAGGCCTTCTCTTGAATGGATTTGCATGCTCGCAGCTCGTCTCTTCTGTGCACGATGGTCACTTTCCTGGCAAACTTGGTCAGGTACAAGGCTTCCTCTACGGCAGAATCCCCTCCCCCTACCACATACACTTCAAAATCCTCAAAGAAAGCACCATCGCAGGTAGCGCAGTAGGATACCCCTCTTCCCGTAAACTCTCGTTCCCCGGGGCAGCCGATGGATGTGGGGTAGGCTCCATTGGCCAGAATCACTGTCTTTGCCTGAAACGTATTGTTCAGGCACTTTATCGTCTTTACTTCGCCCAGAAGATCCACTTCCGTTACCGTATCATACACTGTTTCCGCTCCAAACCGTTTCGCCTGCTCCTTCATTCGTTCGATCAGGCTGGGCCCGGATTCTTCGGCCAAGGATCCCGGATAGTTGGCTATCTCTGACGTATTTACGATTTGGCCCCCCTCTCTGGCTTTTTCGATGATCAGCGTGCTGAGACGGGACCGCCCTGCATAAAGCCCTGCGGACAATCCCGCCGGGCCCGCTCCGATGATGATCACATCATATATTTTGCTCATTCTTTCCTCCGTTCTGTGTTTTTTCGAATCTCTCGGGGTCACGGGGGGTCTCTCCCCCAGGCCGGGAAACCTGACAAGGGGTCAGACCCCGTGACCGGAAAACCTGACAAGGGGTCAGACC
>CAYOYO010000058.1:0-11360 GCA_964408195.1 uncultured Oscillospiraceae bacterium
CAGCCGGTCCTATGATTATTTACAAGGTCATGAAGAACATGGGCAAGGTAAGAGCCGTTGAGAGCCTGGGAGCGGATGAAGTGGCGTTTGACGACAAGTTCCCTCCGTTAAAAGGAATTGAAAAGAAATAAGCCAACAATGCATCCAACACATAAAGAATGTGTCTGAAAGCATAACAAAAAAATAATAATAGAGGGGGATGTTTCGGAAACACCGAACATCTCCCTCTTTTCCATTTGTCCATGCTAGCCCTTTATTCCAAGCTCCCGGAGCCTCCTGTATAAGGTGGATTCGCTGATTCCCAGGGTCTGGGCTGCCAAGGCTTTCCCTTCAGTGGTTCTCCCGGTTTTATCCAGACATTCGGTGATGAGTTGCCTCTGGAATCCATCCAGCTTCTCCTTAAAGTTCAGCTCCGAAAAGCTTGTCTCTTCCAGCCTTTTCGTAATCTTCTCCGGAAGATTATCAAAGTGTATTTCGGGCCCGGTTTCCATGTTCACTGCATACTCTACAACATTTTCCAGCTCACGGACATTTCCGGGCCACTTATATTGTATTAATGCACCCAGGGCATCGGGATGGAACTGCTGAATATTTTTGCCAAGGAGGCGGTTGAACTTATTAAGTGAATAATAGAGAAGGAGTCGGATATCGTCGCCTCGGTCTCTCAGCGGAGGTATCGTCAAAGGGATTACGTGCAATCTGAAATACAGATCCTCCCGAAACTCCTTCGCAGTAATCATCTGCTCCAGATTCCTGTTGGTGGCGGCTAAAATGCGGACGTCTATATCGATCGAATTGAGTCCTCCCACTCGTTCAATCTGTCTATTCTGAAGAGCATGTAGAAGCTTCACTTGTAGGTGGAGGGGCATATCGCCGATTTCATCCAGAAACAGAGTTCCCTTATGGGCAAGCTCAAACTTGCCCAGTTTACCCCCCACATCCGCGCCGGTAAAAGCTCCCCGTTCGTAGCCGAACAATTCACTTTCCATGAGCATTTCCGGTATTGCACCGCAGTTGATGGGAATGAAGGGACCGTCTCTCCGGGGACCGGTATAATGAATCGCTCTGGCGAAGAGTTCCTTTCCTGTACCGCTTTCCCCCGTAATCAGGACGGTAGAATCGCTATTCGCCACCTGAATCGCACGCTGTTTGATAAAGTGCATGGGGGGACTGCCCCCGATAATATCCTCGAAGGTGGTAACCTTTTCATCGGCAGTCATTTTATAGAGCCGTTCTCTGGCAGCGGAAATGTCCTGAAACAGTAGCATGGCTCCAAGATTGGCGGCTTCCGGATTCCTTTCACCCTGTGCGCAAAGAGGAATGATGGTGCACAGGAATCTTTTGCCCTTGGTCTTTCCCTTGGGTTTCCGGTAAAGGATGTCTTTGTCCTTGATGGGGATGCAGCTCTGTATGGCTCTCTCTACTTCGGGAATTTCCCAGATCGTGGAAAGGAGATTTCCTTCCATGTCCTGCCGCGGAATCTTCAGAAGTTCCTCAGCCTTAGAATTGCAGGACACGATGAACCCGTCCCTGTCTAGAGCGATCAAGCCCTCATGCATTGATTCCAGGATGGCTTTCAGTTGGTTTTTCTTATCTGTCTCTGAAAGCTTGCTGGCAATGAGCTCGGCCATGCGGCTGAGGAAAAGGCTGAGGGTTTCGTGTTTGTGTATGATTTTCTCCCGCTGCTCTTCCGTAAAGGCTACAAGACCGATGATTCCTGCCACCTTGCCTTCCAGCAGGATGGGACAGGATATTTCTGCAAGCTCTCCTTCCTCCGGCGCGTAAATAGGATCTGCGGAAGTGTCGGGGCAGAAATATTCCATGCCGTTTTTCAGAATCCTGCCATAAATAGCCCCGGTATTAAAATCCCCGCCCTCCTCGAAACTTCCGATTTTATGGATATAACGACCCGTGCCGGCAACAATCTCCAACCGGTCATCCACGATTTCCGTTTCGATTTCCAGTGCAGCGGTTATGGCTTGTGCTACGTGCATGACAGTGTCTTGAATCATGGTCAGGCCCATGGTACTCACCTCTCTTTCGATCATAAGAAGATATAGATTCATTATAACTGTGATTGTCAATAATGACAATTAATTTTCATAAGTGACAGCAGTTTTAAAAAACCGGAAGAGCCGTTCTTTACGAGACGGAGAACCAATTGATTTAAACCTTGCCATGAGAGGCTTTCAGGACAAAATCGGAAAATATCGCACAATTCTGTATTTTGGCATTACTCTTGCTTAATATGACTAAAGAAGTGTTCCATATCAATTAGCTGGCTTGCATATCAAATCAGCCTGGTACTCTGTAACTTTTAGGTGCTACAGAGTACTAGAGGGGGCAAGAACTGTTTAAGGAGGGAATAGTATGAAAACATCCATTTTAGAAGGAAAGACAGCATTTATAACCGGAGTTGCCAGCCCAAACGGCATGGGTTTCGCCACAGCGAAGGCCCTGGCCGAATGGGGTGCATCCCTGGGAATTTTAGACATCTCCGACCGGGTCTTTGATCGGGAGAAAGATCTGAAAGAAATGGGAGTCTCCGTGAGAGCCTATAAGGTAAACCTGCAGGACAGAGAGGCAATCCGGGCGGCAGCCGATGACATGAAAGCGATTTTCGGGAAGGTGGACATCCTGGCTAACGTAGCCGGCATGGCTTATTTCGGTACGGAAGAGATCTTCAAGAATGTAGCGGACCTCAGTGAGGAAGAATGGGATTTCAGCATTGGCATCAATCTCAAATCCACTTTTAACACTACACAGGCCTTTCTGCCCGGCATGATGGAGCGGCAGTACGGCAAAATCATCAATGTATCCTCCGTAACCGGACCTTTGGTGGCCAACCCGGGAGAATCCCCCTACTGCGCGGCAAAAGCGGCCATTGTGGGACTGACAAGAGCATTGGCCCTTGAAGTCGGGAAAAAGAACATCACTGTCAATGCTGTAGCTCCCGGGTGGATCAAGACCGGAGCAAGCACCGAAAGCGAGCTGGCCGGTGGGCAAAATACAGGTATGGGAAGGCCCGGGACTCCAGACGAAGTTGCTCATCTGATCCGGTTCCTTGCATCCGATGATTCCAGCTATATCACAGGCCAGCTCATCGTCATCGACGGCGGCAATATCATACAGGAGTACAAAGGACCAAGCGAACTGTATTACTAATCAGAAAAGAGTTCGTAGCAAAAAAAGGAGGAAAAAGAGATATGAAAGAAAAACCGTTTGTCCATCCCTACATCCCTAACTCCGCCCCTTTCGTCAAGGCGGAGATGATGAAGGCAGTAGGGGTTACAGATTTGGAGGAGCTTTACAGCGAGATTCCGGAACACCTGCGCTTTCGCGGCGAACTTGATCTCCCGGAACCCATGATGGCAGAATATGAGCTGCGACGCCATCTGGAGGAGACTCTGGCCAAGAATACCACTTGCAAGGACTACCTAAGCTTTTTAGGCGGCGGCTGCTGGCAGCATTATGTCCCCGCCGTGGTGGATGAAATCGTGAATCGTGCGGAATTTGTAACAGCCTATTGCGGCGGTACCTATGCGGATCTTGGAAAGTTTCAGGCCCGCTTTGAGTTCTACAGCATGCTTGCGGAGATGCTGGACGTGGATGCTGTCAGTGAACCCATCTACGACTGGGGTGCCGCTGCAGGCATGTCCATCCGTATGGCTTCCCGTCTTACAGGCAGAAATGAAGTCTTGATATCGGGCAACATGAGCCCGGAGAGGATGGCCCAGATCCGAACCCTCTGCCAGCCTGAAATCATGCCAAACAGCATAAAGATTACTTCCGTTGCCATGGATAAAAACACCGGAGGCATGGATATGGAGGATCTGAAGGCGAAGCTTTCGGAAAAAATAGCCGCTGTCTATTTTGAAGTACCGGGCTTTTTCGGTACAGTGGAGAAAAACGCTTCGACCATCTCCGCCCTGGCCAAATCCGTGGGTGCACAGGCTGTTGTAGGTGTAGATCCGGTTTCCCTCGGTGTCATCGCACCTCCGGCATCTTACGGAGCAGATATTATATGCGGCGATCTGCAGTCCATCGGCATGCACATGCTCTGCGGCGGCGGGCAGTCGGGCTTTATTGCCTTCCGGGATGAAGCGGCTTACCTGGCCGAATGCCCTCTTGCCATTTACACCATTGCGGAGACGGGTGTAGAGGGTCAATACGGCTATGCGGAGGTGCTGCCGGAGAGAACTTCTTACGAAGCCAGAGACAAGGCGAAGGACTGGGTAGGGACGGCATCCGGGCTATGGACCATAGGCGCAGCCGTGTATATGGCCCTCATGGGACCCCAGGGGATGCAGGAGATCGGTGAAACCATCCTCTATCATTCCAATTATGCAAAGCAGTTACTTGGAGAAATCAAAGGCGTGAAAGTCCTCTTTGATACCACCTTCAAGGAGTTCGTGGTCAATTTCGACGAGACCGGCAAGAGGGTCTCTGAGATTAACAAAGCTCTTGAAGGCTTAAAGATCTTTGGTGGCCTGGATCTGTCATCGGATTTCCCCGAGCTTGGAAACAGTGCACTGTATTGTGTGACAGAAGTGCATTCCAAGCAGGACATCGATAAATTGGCAGCTGCTTTGAAGGAGGTGCTGAAATAATGAAAGAAGTAAAACTGAGAAAATACCATTCCGCATCCTGGGATGAACCCCTGATCATGGAAATGGGGACCAAAGGAGAGAGAGGGATTGTTCCTCCCAAAGCCGCAAAAGAAGTTTCTGAAAAGTTGGGAGAGGCTATGGATTTGCTCCCGGCGGAGATGAGGAGAAAAGGAGAGATCAACCTTCCTGAGGTTTCTCAATATCATGTGCTGCAACACTATCTGAGACTATCCCAGATGACCCTGGGCATGGATCTAGGATCGGATATCGGCGAGGGCACCTGCACAATGAAATACAGCCCTAAAATGCATGACCAGGTAGTGAACTCCGGCAAATTTGCGGATCTGCATCCCAAACAGCCCCAGGAGACCCTGCAGGGTATTCTGGAAATCGTCTACGGTCTCGAACAATACCTGAAACAGATTTCGGGCATGTCGAAGTTCACCTTCCAGCCGGGAGGCGGCTCCCATGCAACATATACCAATGCCTGTCTTATCCGTAAATACCACGAAGCCAGAGGAGAACTGGGCCAGAGAGACGAAGTCATCACCACCATCTTCTCCCACCCCTGCGACGGGGCTACACCGGCTACTGCCGGCTTCAAGGTCATCACTCTCATGCCTGACGAGAACGGCTATCCCGATCTGGAAGCTTTGAAGGCCATCGTATCGGAACGGACGGCTGGAATCATGTTTACCAACCCGGAAGACACGGGTATCTTTAACCCCAAGGTGGCGGAATATGTAAAAGTAGTCCACGATGCGGGAGGGCTCTGCTTCTATGACCAAGCCAACGCTAACGGGATCATGGGTATGGCCAGAGCCTTTGACGCCGGCTTTGATGCTTGTCATTTCAACTTGCATAAGACCTTCTCGTCGCCGCACGGCTGTGAAGGGCCTGCAGCCGGAGCTTATGGAGTGAGAGAAGAGCTGGCGAAATATCTGCCTGTTCCCACCGTTGAGTTTGATGGGTCCAAATACTACTTGGATTACGACAGACCGGAAAGCATCGGCAAGGTGAGAAGCTTTCTGGGAAATCTGGAATGTGTGATCCGAGCCTACGCATGGATCCGCAGCATGGGGGCCGAAGGCATCAAGACTGCGGCACAGATTTCGGTTCTGAACAACAATTATATGGACCGGCTCCTGTTGCAGATCAAGGGTGTTTCCAGACCTTATGCCGAGGGGTTGAGGAGACTGGAGCAGGCCAGATACAGCTTGGGTGGCGTGAAAGAGGATACGGGTGTGGGCACGGTGGAAATCCGCAACCGGCTCAGCGATTTCGGTATCCAGGGCTATTGGATGAGCCATCATCCCTGGATCGTCCCGGAACCTTTTACTCCAGAGCCCTGCGAGACCTATTCCAAAGAAGATCTGGATTACTGGGCAGCAGCTCTTGCCCAATGCGTGAAGGAAGCCTATGAAGATCCCGATTATGTAATGAGTGCACCCCATGCCATGGCCAACACCAAGATACTGGACGATTCTCTCGTGGAGGATCCGGAGAGATGGGCGTCCACCTATCGGGCATATAAAAAGAAGAAGGCAGAATAAAAGAAAAATGTGCCCTGCCGGGGAAATATCCCGGCAGGGCACAGAATGGACTTGGTTAAAAAGGTGCACCTTGTATCCTGCCAACCGAGACAAAAGGACCTACGACAGGAGGAATGTGTATGCGTAAGCTTGGACTGATCATTAACCCACTAGCGGGAATCGGCGGAAGAGTCGGCCTGAAAGGGAGCGACGGTAGGGATATCGTTGAAAAGGCCTTTGCAATGGGAGCTGTGGCGGAAGCGCCGCTGAAGGCAGCCAGAGCGTTGGAACGGCTTATAAGCAGGAAAGAAGAGTTTCGGCTCCTGACTTATCCGGGATCCATGGGAGAAAACACAGCCAGGGAACTGGGATTTAACCCCCTTGTGCTGGGCTACCTTGACGGGGATATTACCACCCCCCAAGATACGGAAAATGCGGCAAAGGCCTTGCGGGATGCAGGGGCAGAAGTAATCCTGTTCGCCGGGGGTGACGGCACCGCCCGAAATATCTACCATGCCATCGGAAACGGACTGCCTGTCATCGGCATACCCGCCGGTGTGAAGATTCATTCTGCTGTCTATGCAGACACTCCCGTCCACGCTGGGGATGCAGCGGTGTTGTTTCTTGCGGGAAGCGGACGAATCCAGCTTCGGGAGGCCGAAGTTATGGATATCGATGAAGAGGCCTTTCGGGAGGACCGTGTATCCGCAAGACTTTACGGCTACATGACAGTGCCCAACGTGAGAAATCTCATGCAGAGTGCAAAAGCGGGCAGTGTCAGCACGGAAAATGAGACCATGATGTCCATCGCTTCTCACATAGTAATGGGAATGGAGCAGGATGTCTGCTATATCATCGGCCCGGGAACCACTATGCGGGCTGTCATGGACATCCTCGGGCTGAAAAATACCCTTTTGGGAGTGGATGCGGTGCTGAACCGGGAGTTGGTGGGCTCCGATCTCAATGAAGGGGGGCTGCTGGCTCTGCTGGATCACATGAAGGAGAAGGGTATCCCCGTGAAAGTTGCAGTTACAGTCATTGGCGGCCAAGGCTATGTCTTCGGAAGGGGAAACCAGCAGTTGAGCCACAGGGTACTCAAAAGAGTGGGCAAGGAAAATATTATCATCGGTGCCACGGAGGCCAAGATGATTGCCCTTGGAGGAAAGCCTCTGCTTGTGGATACGGGGGATGCCCAGTTTAACGAGGAACTGGCCGGCTACGTAAAGGTGATTACCTCTATGAATCGACAAATGGCCTATCGCATCTCCTATTGAAGAGGAATTGGATTCGGGGAAGAGATAAAGTTAAAGTATTCCTAAAAAGAATTTCGAAGATGGAAATAGTGCCTGCATCTATAGCGGAGGCTATAATTCATCGTTTGACCCTTGATACAGCAAAACACCGGGATAATGTTGGAAATTAATTAATTCGCCGGGTGATTATGCTTACAGAAAATCAACGAGGTCACCAGTATTTTGTGTTTCTAATATTAATTTTGTTTTATGGCCATAATCTTATAGTCAACAGGGCACTTAAAGACTCTTTTCCTTCTTGGGATTTATTTGATGTCAGGCTCCTTCCCTTCCTTTTCAAGGCTCAAAGTACTTTTTTGTTCAGTTAAAAGTTTAAAACTCCTAAAATAGATGCCCGAGCCTTTATTATTGTATAAAATAATATTCCGCCTCCTGGATGTGCCGATAAAGTTTCTTTCTAAAGAATAATTACCTATGAAAATATCATATATATTCGGCTATCGATTTGAACCTGATTGATTACGAATAGACCGTCTGCTTGGTTCTTTTCGAAGCCAACTCTGAGCAGCTCTTATCGAATCCATTTCATAATTGCAGATACCACTGAGGCTTTTCGTTTAGTACGATTGATTTTATCTTCAGGTGTGATAATCTACTAATAAACATTAATCTGAAAAAGAATTAAAAAGGGTGGTTACAATGGGACTTTTTGTAATTAAAGAAACCGTTCAAGCTGTTGCAGATGCCATATCGGCAGCCATTGGGATTGAAACGGAAATCATTGATTCCGACCAGATTATAGTTGCGGGTACAGGAAGATATCGCAACAGGGTAGGAAGCATAGAAGTATGTGGCGACGATACTACCGATGAAATATATGGTACCATTTTCAGAACCGGTAAAGAATATGTTGTAGAGGATGCTTTAATAAACAAAAACTATTGGGGGGAAGAGAATGAGCTTGCTGAAGTATGCTGCCCAATTATTTCCCGTGACCAGGTAATCGGTATCATTGGCTTGGTCGCCTTTAATGAGGAACAAAAGCAGCTGATATCCCAAAACAGTAAGAATTTACTGGACTTTTGCAGAAAAATGGCCTATCTGATTGCCACAAAGGTTCAAGAAGTAGAAATTTCAGACGGAGTTAAAACCATTTTACAATCTATTAACACAGGAATTCTTGCTTTAGACAAGCGGGGGTTTGTTTTTGAATGTAACAGCACGGCTTTATATCTTTTCGGGTTATCAAGAGATGAGGTTGTGGGACAAAAAATAGACAGTTTTTGGAACCGGGATATTATTAAGCAATCTCTGAAAAAAGGATGGAGAGTAGACAATACGGAGATTTCCTACGGAGATAATCCGGATGGAACAAAAAGATTTTTTGTTAGTATATCTCCCATACTACACAAACCCAGCAAAATTGCATCAGATCAAGAAAACCATATGGGCTTGGTAATCACTATAAATGACATGGTGGACATACACAAGATGGTGTATGACATGACAGAGAATAACCCTGATATTACTTATGATGATATCGTGGGGAGGAGCGACGCTATCAGAACCATTAAGGATTATATCAAACGCATTTCCAACAGTGTATCGACGATATTAATAACTGGAGAAAGCGGAACAGGTAAAGGCCTTATTGCAAAAACGATTCATAAGACAGGAGACAGGAGGGATAAACCCTTTATTACGATAAACTGCGGTGCTTTGCCTGATAATTTAATTGAGAGCGAGCTTTTCGGATTCGAAGAAGGTTCCTTCACCGGAGCCAGGAAAAACGGTAAACCCGGAAAATTTGAACTTGCTGAGGGAGGGACTGTTTTTTTAGATGAAATAGGGGATTTGCCTCTCCACTTGCAGGTTAAATTGCTTCATGTATTACAGGCCGGTAAGTTTGAAAGGATAGGAGGCACGAAAGAGATAACCGTCAATGTGCGAATTATTGCGGCAACCAATAGAAACCTTGAAGAGATGATACTTAACAACGAGTTTCGTGAGGATCTTTATTTCAGGCTCAATGTAATTCCCATTCATATTCCTCCTTTGCGAGATAGAAGGGTAGATATTCTGCCTTTAATATCCAATGCATTAAAGAAATATAATATGTTGTTAGGAAAGGAAATTAAGGGCTTTACCAACGAAAGCATTGACTTTCTATTAAATTATGACTGGCCAGGTAATATCAGAGAGCTTGAAAACGTCATAGAGTACGCAATTAACATGGAGGATGGAGATATCATAGAGATAAACAATCTGCCCCAGAAGATTCTCAATAAACATGAACTGCCAAAAGGTCAGACCTTGGATATGCAATTGGAGGTTTATGAAAAACAAATAATTACAAATTGTTTGGAGCAATGCGGATATTCCGTAACAGGTAAGAAAGAAGCAGCGGAAATCCTTGGGATAGGTGAGGCGACATTATACAGAAAAATAAAAAAGCTTAATATTAAACAATAGCAATAAATAAATTTATAAAAAGCCGACCGTGAATTATATCATGGCCGGCTTTTGCTTTTTTCTAACGGATGATTAATAAAGTATCTTTTCGAAGCCCTCGGTACTGTACTCTTTTCCTTCACGTTTTAGGGTAAGAGCATTCAGTAAAGCTTCAAACCTTGGTTTTGTGATCGGGTATAACAATATGGTAATGCCGGCGAGTATACATAGTACACCGGGCCATAGCGTAAAGAGAGATTTGATTGCGGCAAGGGCCTCGGGCGTCTGGGAAGTGCTAGTTGCATCATAATTTGCAAACTGAAGCAATAATCCGGTGAACAAACCGGCTAATGCACCGCCTAGTTTTCCGCAGAAAGAAAAGTAAGCCATCAGAAAACCTTCTCTTCTTTTTCCGCTAACGAATTCATCAAGCTCAAACACGTCATATAACAAAGTGTAGCTTAAAGTCCAGTGACCTGCGGAACCTATATTCACTATTGTTGCAAAGACTACCGCAACAGCTAAAGACTCAATAGGTATGAAGTTTCCTCCAACCATTATTGCACCGGAAATGAACATGCAACCGATATAAGTTGTTCTCTTGTCAAACTTGACAGCTATGGGTCCTAAGAGGAATGCAACAACCACACCTCCTATGGCAAGGCCGGTGAATATGAGTGAAGCTTCTTTTTCTCCTAACAATAGATTATTTTGAACAAAGTATAAAATCGATGCGGTAAAAATCGTGTAGCATGCATAAAACAACAGTTGACTTACTATTACATTTCGATAGGGTTTTATACACATGACCTCAAGAGCTGTCTTAAATATATTATCGTGTGTACTGTCGTTAGTTTCTTCAATCATAAGCTCATAGCCACGGGTTGCTCTCCAGCTTATCAGGATTGAAATGATTGCAATGCTGCCAATAATAATGACTGCAAGTTGCCAGGCCATCGGATCATCAAATCCCATATCTTTAAAAGTACCCACTAAAAATGTCGGCACCGCACTGGCAAAGAAAACGCCGATGAAATTAAATGCTTGGGCTATAGAGCGGATTTTCGTGCGCTCATCTGTAGATTCGGTAAGGCAGCCGCCCAGAGCAAAGTATGGAATGTTGAAGCAGGTGTAAGCAGTCCAAAACAATATCGCAAAAATCAAATAATATGCGACCTTTGCATTTCCATCGAAACTGACTACATGGAATAGAAGCATCATAACTACTCCTAAAGGAATAGCCGAGCCCAAGAGAAAAGGACGCTTCTTTCCGTATTTATTTTTTGAACGATCGCTCAAAAATCCTATTATAGGATCGGTAATAGCATCCCATAATACCGCAACACCTATGATGGTACCGGCGATAGCAGGGCTAATCCCAGCCAAATCTGTCAGAAAAAACAGTAGGAAGCTGGCTATGAAATCATAGGCAATGGCATCTCCTGTCCCTCCGAATGAGTAACCGATTTTAACTGGCAGGCTAATTTTGTTCATGGTTTCCTCCTAAGTAAAAA
>CAYOYO010000059.1:0-11278 GCA_964408195.1 uncultured Oscillospiraceae bacterium
GCTTATGGTGACTTTCGAACCCTGTCCCGGTTTGCTCTGGATAGCAATGGTCCCTCCGTGCTCCTCTATGATCTGCTTGGCGATGGAAAGCCCAAGGCCGGTGCCACCCAGCTCGCGGGACCTGGCTTTGTCCACCCGGTAAAACCGTTCGAAGATCCGGGGGATTTCCTTTTCGGCGATACCGATGCCGGTGTCACTGATGATCACTCTGGCCCAGCTGTCTTCCTTCATCACATCTACAAGAATCCTGCCCCCCTGGGGCGTGTATTTGATGGCATTGGAAAGGATGTTCAGGATTACCTGGTCGATGCGGTCTCTGTCAATGACAGTCAACACCTTATCCTTTGGATCAAAAAGGCTGCAAAGCTCCAATCCTTTGTTTGCGGCTGTCATCTCCACCTTGGTCATAGCGGCTTTTACTACGTTGATCAGGTTGGTCTCTTTTTTGAACCACTTTTCCTGCTTGTAGTCCAGCTTGGACAGCTGCAGGAGTTCCCTCACCAGCCGGTTCATCCGGTCCGCTTCCTCGTCGATGACCCTGAGAAACTGGCCGATGGTCCTGCAGTCGTTGATCTCCGTGTCCACCAGAGTCTCCGTATAACTTTTTATCGTGGTCAGAGGTGTTTTCAATTCGTGGGATACATTGGCCACAAAGTCTCTCTGCATATTCTCCAGCTTCTGCTGTTCGGTAATATCCTGCAGGATTACGATCAAGCCCCTGTCCTGGTCGTTCTCATCCTGAAACCGGTCGTAACGGACATCGTAGGCCCGACCCGCCTTTTCCACGATCCGGTGATACCCCCCCTCCAGACAGTTTTCTCGAATCCGTTCAAACAGAACCTCATCGCTAAATTTACCGATGATGGCATCGTAGGTTTTTCCTTCGATTTCTTCTTGTCGCATACCCAGCATTTGCATGGCGGCATGGTTTGCCAGTATGACCCGGCCTTCCTTATCCACGGCCAACAGTCCGTCGGCCATGTTCTTCAGGATCGCTTCCAGCTTGTTCTTTTCGCTGTTGATTTCTGCCAGAGTGTAGTCCAGCTTTTCACGTAAGAGGTTGAACATTTCCGCCAGTCGGCCAATTTCATCGTCGGACCTGACGCTGACTTCCTGACTGAAATCCCCCCGAGACATCTTCTCTGCCTTTTCCGTAACATCGTTGATGGGAACGGTAATGCTCCGGGCAATAAAAAAGCCAAGCACCACGGTAATCAGCAGGGCTGCAAACATTGCCTGCAAAAAGATCAGCCGGGATTGGCTCTGGGTCTTGTATACGCTTGTTATGTCCGCCCGCAGGCAGACCAGGCCTTTCACTTTTCCGTCTTTTTCGATGGGGAATACCATGTTTTTCACCGGGATTCCCGACGCTAAAACTCCATCCTCTTCGGAGATTTCACCGGACATGCCTCGAATCAGGATGCTCTGATCCAAGAGGTCAAGGCCGCTCTTTTCGATGTAGTTGGGGTTGCTGGAAGCGATGATGACAAAATCGTCGTCTACCACAAACATCTCTTCCCGCAGGTTTTCCGCCCAGGACTGGATGTCCGCCTGGATTTCCTCCCTGTGCTGACCGAGACTTTCATATTCCTGAAGGGAGATTACGCTCTCCTGTACAATCTTGGTGAAGTTGCTGCGAATCAGCTCCATTTGATAAGCTTCCAGCTGATTCATGATAAAGACGCCGATGACGGTCATCGCAATGAACACCAACAAAAAGTAAATCAGCACGATCCGGAATCGGATGCTGCTCCATCTCTTTTTCGTGAACATTACCTCAAGGCCTCCTGAAATAATAACCGATGCCTCGTTTGGTCATAATGTAACTTGGGTTGCTGGAATCGTCCTCCAACTTCTCCCGGAGCCTTCTCACGGTAACATCCACCGTGCGGATATCGCCATAGTATTCGTAACCCCACACTTCTTCCAGCAGCTGCTCTCTGGAGAACACCCGGTTTTCCCGTTCCGCCAGATATTTGAGCAGTTCGAACTCGCGCAGGGTCAGTTCCAGGGGTATGCCGTCTTTTCGCACCTCGTATCGGTTCATGTCCACGGACAGGTTTCCAAACTCCTGTACGTTGGAGGGCGCATCCTGAAGGCTGGTCATAAGATCGGTACGGCGTATGTTTGCTTTGATTCTGGCAATCAATTCCCGCATCCCGAAGGGTTTGGTGATATAGTCGTCGGCTCCCAGCTCAAGGCCAAGAACTTTGTCAACTTCCTCTTCCTTTGCTGTGAGCATGACGATGGGTACCGTGCTGTTTTCCCTGACTTTTTTGCAGACCTGAAAGCCATCCATCAAAGGAAGCATCACATCGAGAAGTATCAAATCCGGCTTCATCGACAGGGCTTTTTCCAGACCGGTTTTCCCGTCATAGGCTGTTTCCGTTTCGAAGCCTTCTTTCACCAGATTGAATCGGATAATATCCGCTATGGATTTCTCATCCTCTATAATCAGTATTTTTTTGGATTCCATGCTTACTCTCCTTGCTACGGCAGATATTTGAGAGGATTTTTGGGCACTCCGTTTACATGCACTTCAAAGTGCAGGTGCGGACCTGTGCTCCTGCCGGTGTTTCCTACGTTTGCAATGTGCTGATCCTGATAAACCTTATCTCCGCTTTTCACAAAGAGCTTGCTGCAATGGCCGTATACCGTGGTTTTGTTCTGACCGTGGTCGATGCGCACGCAATAACCCAGGCCTGCCTCCCAGCCGGCGGATATGACTTTGCCTCCGTCTGCAGCCCGGATTTTCGTCCCTGTAGGTGCAGCCAGATCGATCCCGTTGTGCATCCTGCCCCATCTGGTTCCGAATCTGGAAGTCAGGGTTCCTCTGGTGGGATAGATGAACTTGCCGGTACCGATGAGAGGAGGCAAATCCTTGGTGCCCTTCAGGACCACCTGGGCTTTGGGCTCTGCCACAACCTGAGAGCTTAATTCGTTTCGGCTCACTTCTTCCCCGTTATTTCGCACGATTCTGGCAACCACCCGGCGCTCCCCTTTTACTCCTGAGGATTTGATGGTTTGTTCGCCTTTGTATAAGGTGCTTGTTTCTTCATAGCTGATCTCAAAATCCATAGGAACCGTATACTCGGCAATTTCTGTGGTCTGCACCGTCAGCACGGGGCGGACTCGGTTGAGCACCAACTCCTGACCGATCTGCAGCTTTGCCGGATCTACCTGTGGGTTGGCAGCAAGAAGATCCTTCGAAGACAAGCCAAGATCTTTTGCAATCTGATTGAAGGTATCTCCCGATTTCACCGCATAGGTTTTTATCTCCACCGCTCCGGTGAGCATATATTCTAAGACTTCTTCTTCCTTTTCAATATTGCCGATTTTTGTTTCCACTTCTTGGATCTCTATGTTTTCCGCAAAGCCTACGGACTCATATTCCACGGCTTCGCTTTCCGCCAGGTATTTTTTCTGAATCGCATTCAGGATCTTTTCGGCGCATTTTTTGCTGTAAACCAGGGCCTTCTGCTCCCCATCCACACGGATGGCGTAGGCTTTGGCATTCATGTCCCTCAAATAGGTAAACCGGTTCAGCACGTCTTCTTTGCTGTCCAGTTTTAAATCCATTCCCATTACCTTACGAAAACCGATATCCTTGTCTTTGTCGATGATGATTTCCGCACCGTAGGCGTAAGCCAGCTTGTCCCCTATGATATCAATGGTCCTATATACATCCTGCTGATCTTTGACGATGCCCATGACTTTGCCGTTATACATGTATTCATAAGCGGTAATGTGCCCCACCCAAAGCGCCGCGGACCCGGTAACAACGGCCAAGGCTGCAGTAACTGCCAGAAGCCCCTTCTTATGGTCTTCACACCATTGCCGTGCGAGTTTTTGCTTTTTTATAAAGGAAAGGGACTTGTGCTGCGCTCCGTCAAAGAGCTTGTCCATTAAAACATCGGCCCGGTCTACTGCATTGGCCATTTTAAGGGATAGACGGGCTTCCATGGCGGAAAGCCGACGAGTGGAAGCGGAAGCATTCTTGACAGGCTTTGCCGCAACATAACCCAGCTTCGCTTTTGCAGAAGCTACAAGGTGGTCCATATAAAGATCCAGCCGGTTATCCGGGGTTCGTTCCTTCCCATTCTCCACGGTTTCTGCGGCAGCCCCGGGTCTTTTTTTCCTCTTGCACTTGCGCTCAGCCGGAACTGCAGTTCTGTGCTGCTCCCTCTCCGACTGCCTTTCTCTGGAAATCCTTTCGAGAACCTGGTCAACGGTCTCTGTACAGGAAAGCCTTGGATCCGAAAGCTTTTCTTCGATGACTCGGTCAATGTGGTGCTTTGCCTCCTGGCGAATCAACCTCCGAGCTTCGCTGTCATCCGGACCCAAATAATCTATGGATAAATCTTTATTTTCTTCTTCTGTATGAATGAAATGTTCTGCAGAGATATCTGCCATATGTGCCTCCCAATCGTTTGTGAAACGTTGTTTCTTACATATATGTACACCAATTATACTTCTTGGGGAGGGGTTTATCAAACCTTTTTTCCAAACCGTTCAAGCTTAACGGCGAAGCAGGAGCACCTTGCCCCGCTGTCCAGTATCCCCAAATCTTTGCAAATGGGGCAGGTATGCCATATATCTAGGTAATTCACCTTAAAATCATGGTCGGTGAGGAGATAGGCTTTTTCGTCGGTGAGGGCTTCCACACGCTTTTTCAGTTCCTTGATCCTGGTCCTTCTTGTGGATTCGGAAGATAGCATGGCTTTCGATATCTCCATGCTAATCTTCCTGCTCTCCTCCTCAATTTCTCCGATTCTGGGAACTGCCTGATAAACCTGCTTGCGCCTTTCCTCTGCAGCGGCTTCGTTGGCTATCCTGTCCTCTTCATAGGAGCGCATGACGGAAGAGATCAGGCTATCCCCACGGCTTTCCCCGGAGGCGGAGCCACCGGACTTGGACTTTGATGTCAATATGGTGTTCACGTAATTGATATTTGGATTAGAAATGCCGCTGGTCTTCTTGCAGGCATCCAGAACCCGGTCCATGTCAAGGGATAGGTGGTCAAACCAGATGTCCATGATGCGCTTCTCCTCTTCCGTGGGATTGCGCATAAAGCCAAGGGCCTTCATGATTCTCTTATACTGGTAATGGCGGTTATCGTTTTCCTGAAGATAAGCCTCGATGTCTGCCTTGGTCTTCAGATCCTTTTCCGCCCATTCCTTCACCACTGCCGCCACATAGTTCAGGTTGTTGTTTTTCCGGTTCTTTGTGCAATATTCATAGGCGTACAGGACGGCATCCTGCGACAGGCCGTAGTCCCTGATCCACTCTAAAATGGATGTGGGCTCTTTTCCTTGGAAAAGGCGGCCGGTGATCTGTTCGATCCGGCTATACAATTCCTTTAGCTCTCTGTCGTTCATTATGCCTTCCAGATTGGCTGGTAAGCTATCCTTTTTGTTCTTTGACTTTCCGTTTTTTCCGTATATCTCCTCTTTCAGGTCCACAAACTCCACTTTATAGCGGAGCCGATCCGCAGGATCGGGATAATGCTTTCGGATGACCCCTCGGCCTTCCCAGTAGGTCCAGGCCTTCAGCACATCCTCCACCGGCAGAAAAAGCTGCTTAGCCACATCCTCGTTGCTCATGGAAACGCAGATATCCGCATACATGAGAGCAAACAAATAGACCCTGACGTAGTCGCCGGGGGCGTCCGGGATGAATTCGTTGATGAACACATTTTCCACTGCTGTGTCGTGCAGATAGTAGTTGCTGATTTTTTCCCGTTTGAAAACCATTTTTCCCTGCCTGCCGCTTTTGCGGCCTATCTGTCAGCCGTTGACCGCCTCGTTGAGGGCTTTGATCAGGTCATCCAGAGCCACACCGTGACCCTTGGCCGCTTCTTCCAATGTTTCGCTCTGAGCGCCTGAGCAGTTCTGACAGTCCAGGCCGTAGGACGCCAGAATGTCCGCGATCCTTTCATCCATTTCAAGAATCTCGTTCATGTTCATTTGCTTCGTGATCATATGATACCTCCGCCTCCCTTAGAATTGTTCGGTGATATGACTTGTGTCCACAAATCTGGTGTACTTACCCAGCCAAGTGACTTCAACGGTTCCCGTTGGCCCGCTTCTCTGCTTGGCGATGTTTATTTCACAGATGTTGGGCTTGTCTGTGTCCTGATTATAGTATTCGTCCCGATAGAGGAACATGACGATGTCCGCATCCTGTTCGATGGATCCCGACTCCCGAAGGTCGGAAAGTACAGGCCTGTGGTCCGTCCTCTGCTCCGGGGCCCGGGATAGCTGGGACAGGACGATTACCGGGCATTCCATCTCTCTGGCCAGCTGCTTTAGGTATCTGGACAGGGCGGTAATCTCCTGCTGCCTGCTTTCGGTCCTGCCCTCGATAGACATGAGCTGAAGATAGTCTATGATAATCAGGTCCAGGCCCTTTTCCGCTTTCAGCCGGCGGCTCTTGTTTTTAATCTCCAGCACGCTGACTCCGGGAGTGTCATCTATGTAAATATTGGCTCCGGACAGCTTGTCGATTGCTGCGTACAGCTGATCCCAATCGGTTCTGTCCAGACTGCCCGTCTTCAGCTTCTGCATATCCACCCGGGCTTCCATGGCCAAAAGCCGCTGTCCAAGCTGCTCCTTAGACATCTCCAGACTGAAAATCAGCACATTGGCATTTCCCTTCAGGGCCGCATGCTGGGCAACGTTCAGGGCAAAGGCGGTCTTTCCCATGCTGGGTCTGGCGGCCAGTATAATCAGGTCCGATTTCTGAAGACCTGAGGTTTTCTTGTCAAGGCCGCTGAATCCGGTGGTGATTCCCGTGAGCCCCCCCTCCAGCTTGGCCACTTCGTCAATCCGGTTGAGATTGGTATAGAGCACCTCTTTCAGATGTTCAAAATCCCGTTTTTGTCGCGCCTGAGCGATTTCGAAAATGGCCTGTTCCGCATGGTCCAGCACCCTCTCCGGTTCGGTTTTCTCCTGAAATGCCTGTTCCATGATCTCCGAAGAAGCATTGATGAGGCGTCTTAGTACCGCTTTCTCCCCGATGATCCGAGCATACTGGGCTGCGTTGGAAGTAGAAGGCACCATGGCCGAAAGCTGGGCGATGTAGCTTCTGCCGCCTACCATTTCCAGGGTATTTCTCTTTTTCAGCTCTTCGGAGACCGTCAGCATGTCTACGGATTGGTTCTTTCGATAAAGGCTGATGATTGCTTGATAAATCTCCTGGTGCATTTTGCTGTAGAAGTCGTCCTCTTTGAGGATCTCCAGCACCTCGAAAAGGGCTTCTTTATCCAAAAGCACCGATCCCAGCACGGATCGTTCGGCTTCTTCGCTATGGGGAGGGATCCGTTCCATCTGACTCATATCTGTTTCCTCATCCACGTTGGTTCGGGGGATTATACTTCAACGATGATTCTCAGTTTTGCTGTGATATCGGTGAAGAGCTTTATTTCTGCCACATGCTCTCCCGCCTGTTTGATGGGAGACTCCAGGACAAACTTCTTTTTGTCGATATCGATCCCATGTTGGTCTTTCAGGGCATCGGCGATGTCTTTTGCGGTAATGGAGCCGAAGAGCCTGCCTCCTTCTCCGCCCTTTGTCTTAATGGTGACCCTGAGCATGGCAATCTTCTTTTCCAGGGCTTTGGCGGATTCCTGGCTTTCCGCTTTTTTAGCCGCGTTTGCGGCATTGACCCGTTCCAGTTCCCTTATATTGGACTGGGTGGCCTCTTTCACCAGGCCTTTGGGAATCAGGAAGTTCCTGGCATACCCGTCACTCACATCGGCCACGCTTCCGGCCTTTCCCATGCCTTTTACATCTGCAAGCAGTATTACTTTCATTTCTATCGTCCTCCATTCCTATCCATTACGCGAATCAGTTCCTTCAGTTCCTCAACGGTTTCTTCCACAGACTTCTTTGTCTGGGTACCGGCGGTGGCCAAATGTCCGCCGCCGCCCATTTTTTCCATGATGGTCTGTACGTTGATTTCCCCCAGGGATCTTGCGCTGACCACGGTGAGGCCCATATCGCTGCTCCCCGCCACAAAGCTGGCCCGGATTCCCTGGATGTTGAGAAGTTCGTCGGCCGCCTGGGAAGTGAGAATCTGTACATTGGGGTGCTGTCCTTCGCAGATGGAAAGTGCAATGCCATCGGCTATAATCTCCGCATCGGCAATAATCGTAGCTTTTAATTTAAAGGAATCCATATCCGTCTGAAAAAACTGTCGCACGTTGGCGGTATCGGCTCCGTTCCTTCTTAGCCAGGAGGCGGCTTCGAAGGTGCGGACTCCCGTCTTGATGGAAAAACTCTTGGTATCTACGGTAATACCGGCTAGAAGAGCTTCCGCTTCCAATTTCTCGATGTTCTTTTTTCCGTCTCCCATATACTGGAGGATTTCCGCTACCAGCTCGGAGGTGGAGGATGCATAGGATTCCATGTAGGTAAGGGTGGCGTTGTCGATGCTGTCCTCTGCTTTCCTGTGATGGTCGATCACCACGATCTTGTCTGTCATGGTGAGGATTTCCGGTGCCTCCAGAAGGGAAGGTCTGTGGGTATCCACGATAATGACCAGGGTGTCCTTATCCGTCAGGGTTTTCGCCTCGTCGGGGGTGATGAACCGATACTGGCCCGATTCTGCGGCACTCTGGTATACTTTACTGATGGATGTGCTGTGGCCTCTCAGTACGATGGCGCCTTCTTTGCTCCGGTTTTTCACAATGCGGCTGATGCCCAGGGCAGATCCGAAACTGTCCATGTCGGGATTTCGGTGACCCATGATGATAACCCTGCCGGACTGGTCGATCATTTGTCGCAGAGCGTGGGCCATAATCCTGGATTTTCCTTTGTTGCGTTTCTCCACGGTCTGGAGCTTGCCGCCGTAGTATTCGATGCGGCTCTTTCTTTTGACCACTGCCTGGTCGCCGCCTCTTCCAAGAGCCAGGTCCAGAGCGGCCAGTGCGTATTCTTCCAACTCTGCCAGGGTCTTTCCGCCCACGCCTACACCGATGGAGAGAGAGGGAGGGAAGTCCCCTTCTGTTTCCACAGACCGGACCTCATCAAGGATGGCAAATTTGGAGGTTTCGATTTTCTCGATGTACTTCTGTTCAAAGACGATAAAATACTTTCCGCTCTTGTATCGCACCATGGTGGCATACATCCTGCCGGCCCACTGGCGGATGATGGTTTCAATCTGGGCTGTGAGCATTCCTTTTTTGTCATCGGAGGCGGCGGAAATCAGTTCGTCGTAATTGTCGATGTTGATATAGGCGTAGCAGATTTTTTCGTCGTTGTACAGGTTCTTCAGATTCTCCGTATTGGTAACATCCAGCCAGTAGAGCATGATGTTACCGCCTTTTTTGTCATCCATGGCAGAAGGGAGAATCCGGTATATTTTTTCCTTGTGACTGGACAGAATGTGCCGGTCCCCGGCTTTCCGCCCGTCCAGATCCGCATATCGGAGCCCTGACAGTTCGGCGATGGAAGAGTTGAGCATCTCCGCTTCCTCAAAGATCTCCTGGAACTTGTCGTTGAACCAGAGCAGATTTTCATGAGCGTCTATCATGCAGAGGGGAAAGGGATTTTTGTAGACGAAATGCCGGATGGTATCCTCCAGGTTGTCCGTCACTGCCTTGGCGTACTCTTCAAAAATATCCGTCCGCTTGTCGGTCATTCTGCGGTAGTAGAGTACCAGAACAATGGTGACCAGAAGTGCCCCTATGCCCACATAGGTGTTGAAATAAAGGAGAGCCAGCGCAAAAAGAAACAGGGTCACGGTTCCTGCCTTCAAGTAAGGGCCTACCAGATTTTTTATGAATTTGCTGGCCATAAGGGTAATTCTCGCTTTTCTATCCCTACCCGGACTCCGGGGCGGTATCCTGTTGTTGAATTTTTATTATATCACAGGAGGTAGGGTTCTTCAAGTACAAGGAAGCGCCGTGCCATCCCGGGCCATCCCGCTGGGCCATCCCGGAACAAAAAGAACCCCTGCAATTGCAAGGGCTCTGTTTTAACTAGTCTGCCGTGTAGGGAAGGAGGGCAACGATTCTTGCTCTCTTTATGGCCGTGGTAACCGCTCTCTGGTGAACAGCGCAGCTTCCTGTAATCCTCTTGGGCAGGATCTTGCCTCTCTCCGTCACATATTTTCTCAGTTTGTCAACATCTTTGTAATCGATGACTTCTGTTTTATCTGCGCAGAACTGGCATACCTTTTTCCTCCGCATGCCGCGTTTCTTATCAAACATTTTGTTCTTTCTCCTTTCTAGAACGGGATGTCGTCGTCATCCTCATCCAGAGCCTGGAACCCTTCCGGGACCTGTGGTACAGGCTTGCGATCGGATTCCCCCGATACCGCCTTATCCCCTCTGTCCAAAAATTCCACTCTGTCAGCATAGACTTCTGTAGTGTAGCGGGTCTCTCCGCTCTGTGTCTTATAACTTCCGGTCTGAATCCTCCCCTGAACACCTACAAGGCGTCCCTTGGTCAAGAATCTTTCACAAAGCTCCGCCGTTTTTCCAAAGGCCACGATGCGGATGAAATCCGCCGCTTTTTCCTTTGACAGAGGCCTGTCTACCGCAAGAGTGAAGCTTGCCACAGCGGTTTCGCTTTGAGGGATGTACCTGAGCTCCGGATCCTTGGTCAGACGACCAATCAGTACTACATTGTTCATCCTGTTTCTCCTTGTTCCTTTCACACGATTTTATTCCGTGTGAAGCTGTCGTCCGGCATTGGTTTTTTTACGCTATCTGTTGCGATGAGCTGTCACCCACGGCAACAATGCGAGGAATGCAGCCCCCGCTATTTTTCGTCTTTGTTGATGATGATGTGTCTGATGATGCTGTCGGAAATCTTAAGCCTTCTGTCGAGTTCTTTGGGGAGATCGGAACCTGACTTAAACTCGATTACTACATAATATCCTTCGTTCTTTTTCCGAATCGGATATGCGAGTTTTCTCATTCCCCAAACTGCTACTTTACCGACTTCGCCGGCGGCAGAGATTATTTCTTTCACCATCTCTATCGCAGCTTGTTTTTTGTCGTCTTCCAGCGCAGCCTCGATTATGAACATGACTTCATAGTTGTTCATTTTTTCACCTCCTTATGGACTAAAATGGCCTTGTTTTCCAAGGCAAGGAGCATGATTTCACTTTATTTCGTTGAATTCAATGCCTAATCAGTATACCATACAAAATTCCATTTGCAAGAAAATTATTTTTTCCGAATAAGCCACGGGGACAGACCCCTTGTCAGGTTTTCCTGACAAGGGGTCTGTCCCCGTGGCCGGAAAATCTGACAGGGGGTCTGTCCCCG
>CAYOYO010000060.1:0-11240 GCA_964408195.1 uncultured Oscillospiraceae bacterium
GGTCTCGATGGCAGGATGAACAATGAAATCTACCGTGGCGGGACAAACATACCCCTTCTCCTCAAACGCACGGAAGGTCCCGTTGATGGTAACCGGAACCACAGGAACGCCGGCCTTTGTTGCCAGCCTCAGGCTGCCTTTTTTAAACTCGTGCATTTCAGCGCCTCGGCTCCTTGTCCCTTCTGGAAAAATCACAAGGGAGTATCCCTTTTTTAATAGTTCGACACCTTCCTCAATGGCCCGCAAGGAGGCTCTGGCATCCTCTCTTTTGATAAAAACACTTCGAATGTCAGTGATCCAGGATCCGAATCCGGGCACCTTCCCAAGGCTATCCTTGGCCACAAAACCAAACTGCCTGTCCAAAACAGCAGCGAAGAAAACCGGAATATCCCAGTAGCTCTGGTGATTGGACACGAATACCACAGGTCCTTTCGGCAGGGGCTCTGCAATGCGGACGTTTAAAGTGACGCCGGCTTTTTTCACAAGAGCTTTCCCCCAAGCGTCCTCGGCCTTGCGGATTTCCGCCCGTTCCATTTCACAATTGCCCTCTTCTCTGTATCTCTTGATATCCCTTTTAATCGGTTGAATGGTAAACAAAAAACTGTAAAACCAGAGGATAAACGGAATAATGCGAATCAGTTTCATAGGCCCCTCCCGGCAGGTGTTTTATACCCAAGATTATAACACAGAGCTGCAGACTGTAAAAGAAGATGCTTCATCCCCAAAAAGAACAAGCCTTGTGCATGGCACCACATTGTAATATAATGACAAAAGGGCCTTGCAGCCATTGTTAGTAAGAACAGCAACAGACCCACGGTGGAGCACATAATTAATGATAGGACAAACAAACATACAAAGGAGAAAGATATTATGAACCAACCTGCACTTGTTATCATGGCCGCAGGCATCGGCAGCCGTTTCGGTGGGCTGAAACAGTTGGCCCCCGTTGGAAAGAGCGGCGAACCTATCCTGAAGTTTTCACTCTACGATGCCATGGAAGCGGGTTTTCAAAAGGTGGTATTCATCATAAAGAAGGAAATCGAAAGAGATTTTCGCGGGCTGGTGGGCGACAGGGTCCGACAGTTTATGGATGTTGAATATGCCTTTCAGGAGTTGGACCGGCTCCCGCCCGGCTATTCGGTCCCCGAAGGCAGAGTCAAACCCTGGGGAACCGGGCATGCGGTGCTCTGCGCAAAGGAACTTCTTCACGGACCTTTTGCGGTGATCAACGCCGACGACTATTACGGGAAGGATGCCTTTCGGGTCATTTATAACCACTTGCTGACCGGGAAGGACGATGACCTTTATCGTTTCTCTATGGTGGGTTATCTCATTGAAAACACTCTGACAGAGCACGGCCATGTAGCCAGAGGAGTGTGTCAGACGGAGGGTGGATTTCTGACCGCTGTGGAGGAGCGGCTCCGCATCGAAAAACATGGGGACCGGATTGAATATACCGAGGATGAAGGGAAGACCTGGGAGGGCATTGATCCCGGCACCCTGGTTTCCATGAACCTGTGGGGTTTTTCCCTGGGAATGCTTTCCGAATTGGTAGCAGGTTTTCCTGCCTTTTTAGACCGGACTCTTGGAGCTGATCCTATAAAAGGAGAGTACCTCCTCCCGAGAATCGTCAACAGCTTGTTGGCGGAGAGAAAAGCCTCGGTCCGGGTCCTCCATTCCGGAGACAAGTGGTACGGCGTTACCTACAAAGAGGATCTGCCCGCCGTGCAAGCCGCCATTTTGTCTATGCAGGAGCAAGGACTGTATCCGGAAACTCTGTTCTAAACCCTTTAGCCAGACCGGCGATGGCCTGATGCCGTCGCATCAATTTATAAAATGAGAAGGTGAATCCATGAAACTGATCCGAACAAAAGACTATGAAGAAATGAGCCGTAAAGCAGCTGACCACATGGCCGCTCAGGTGATCGGAAAGGAGGACAGCGTGCTGGGCCTTGCTACGGGCTCTACTATGCTGGGGTTATATGAGGACCTGGCTTCCCGCTTCCGCAAGGGTGATCTGGATTTCTCGAAAACGAAATCCGTTAACCTGGATGAATATCTGGGTCTCCATCCTTCCAATCCACAGAGCTACCGATATTACATGAATGAAAATCTCTTCCGCCACATTAATATTCCCGCCGAAAACACACATCTTCCCAGCGGGATGGTGGACGATGCGGAAGCGGAGTGTGCTGCTTACGATGCTCTCATCGAGTCCCTGGGCGGCATCGACCTGCAGCTCCTGGGACTGGGTCTCGACGGCCATATCGGGTTTAATGAACCCGGTGATGCCTTTATCAAGGAAACTCACTGCATCCTTTTGGATGCCAGCACCATCAAGGCCAATGCCCGCTTCTTCGACCATGAGGATGATGTTCCCAGGCATGCCCTTACCATGGGAATGGGAGCGATTATGAAAGCCAAGAAAGTGGTGCTCTGCGTCAACGGCAAAGCAAAGGCTTCTATCTTAAAGCAGGTTTTATACGGTCCTATAACGCCCAGAGTTCCAGGCTCCATCCTGCAGCTCCATCCCAATCTGGTGGTGGTGGCGGACGAGGAAGCTTTGGGAGAAATCTAAACCCCTGTTAATACCAGCCAGGGGGACAGACCCTTTGTCAGGTTTTCCGGCCAGGGGGACAGACCCCGTGGCCGGAAAACCTGACAAAGGGTCTGTCCCCTTGGCTCACAATGCCAGCTCTTTTATAATGGCGGCAATCCCTGCCCTGGTATTGATTTCAAATGCCACGGAAGGCTGTTCCTCCTTGCAATAAGGAGTCCGCCACCGCTTCCTCTGTGCTTCCACGATATCTTCCATTGCCACACCTTTCTTGTACAGAGAAAGGGTCAGCTCCGCAAACTCGTCCACCGCCCCTCTGCAAAGATCCCAATATCCGGCCACCGCACTGTCTTCAACCAAAAGATAGTGGGAGGAGAATATGTGCTTTGCATTTAAAGCCCTGCAGATTTCAATCGAGTTTAATACCTCCCGGTAGCCGATCAGGAGCGAAGGGAGCACCACGCCGTTTCCCGCATAGACTCCCGTGCTTTCGCTTGCAAACAGCACGCTGTCCTCTTCAATAAAAAAAGAGAGAGAGCATTTCGTATGGCCTTTGGTTTCATAGACGCGGACCGTTCGGTCCCCCAGGGAGATTGTGTTCCCATTTCCCACCACGTTGTCAATCCGTAGATCCTTGTCACTGTATTCCGGTGCCGGAGCATCCGGACCCATATATCTTTTCGTTGCATTTTCCGCCAGACTTCTGATTCTCTTCAACGCCCCCGGCCGTTCTAAGACCTGCCTGCCGTGGGCCGCACCGAAAACCTTAAGATCGGGCCACTCCTGCCTCAGATAGGGAATGCCTCCCAGGTGATCGTAATGAGTGTGAGACAGCAGCACATAATCCAATGGATTTCCCTGCAGCACTCTTTTTATGTTAGTCACCAGATCCGGCGCGCAGTAAGCCATGCCCGCATCATAGACGGCGGCTTTCTCAGATCCCCTGATGAAAAGGACCTCGCCGCCGGGTCCTGCTGTAACCCGTAGTATGCCTTTGACCATATGTTCATTCATCTCCTGAATAATATTCCGTTACTATCGAAGCAATGCGGCGCCTATGATTCCCGCGTCGTTTCCCATCTCTGCTGCCACTATCTTATACGTATAATGGAAAAAAGCCTTCTCCTTTACTTTTTGGCGCAGAGGTCCCAGAAGAAACTCACCGGCATGGCTGACACCCCCGCCCAGAACGATTACCTCCGGATCCAGTAACACGGCATAAGATGACAATGCTGTGCTCAAATGGTCCACATAGCCATTGAAGATATCAAGGGCAATTGAATTGCCCGCTTTTGCAGAGTCTATTACGAATTTGGCGTCAGCGGTCTCTGACATTACTCTCCCTTGTTCTGCCAGCCACGTTGCCGAGCACAGGGTCTCTACGCAGCCCCTGTTTCCACAGGTGCATAAAGGCCCTTTCCTGTCGATACACACATGCCCCAGCTCCACTCCATGCCCCATGCCTCCTTCGAAAACCTCGCCACAGAGTATAAGGCCTCCTCCCACACCGGTTCCCAAGGTTACTAAAATCCCAGTGCGGCAACCCCGCAAAGCTCCCATTCGAAACTCCGCCAGGGTAGCTGCGTTGGCATCGTTGATCAAAAAAACAGGAGTCGCCGGAAATCGCTCCCCGACGGCCGCCCTGATGGGTACATTATAAAATCCCAAGTTGTGTGCGCTGATGATGGTGCCTGTGGGTCCGTCAATACTTCCGGGGACTCCAATTCCAATGGATGCAAGATCTTCCCTCGTGCCACCGGCTTCCTGCAGGAGCTCGTAGACCAGACTTTCCAAAATCCTTACTGTTTCCTTAAAAAAACTTTCCTTTGAAAATGGTTGTTTTCGTCTGGCTACAATACGATTCTGCTCATCCACTGCTCCCGCAGCTATATTCGTCCCACCGATGTCAAAACCAATTCGCAGCATTTTCTCTACCGATTTTTCAACGTTTCAACTGCTTGGACAATATCTTTTGCTGTCAAGTTGTAGGCAGCCAGCAGCTCATCGGGCTTTCCCGATTGGCCGAATACATCCTGTATTCCTACAAATTCCATGGGGGCAGGGTGCTTTTTCGCCAGAACCTCAGCCACCGCCCCTCCAAGGCCGCCCAGCACCGTGTGCTCCTCTGCGGAAACGATGCCCTTAGTTTCCTTGGCTGCCTTTACGATAGCATCTTCATCGATGGGCTTAATGGTATGCATGTCCAACACCCTTACGGACAACCCTTGCTGCGCTAAAAGCTCCGCCGCTGCCAGAGCTTCGCTGACCATGACTCCGGTGGCAATGATGGTAAAATCCGTCCCATCCCGAAGGGTCACGGCCTTTCCGATCTGGATCTTCGCGTCTTCTCCATACAGGATCGGCACGGCAGCCCTCCCAAGCCTCACATAGACGGGACCTTGGATCTCCGCTGCCTCTTCAACCAATCTGGCTGCTGACACACCGTCGGAAGGATTGACCACAGTCATACCGGGGATGGACCGCATGAGAGCCATATCCTCAATGGCCTGATGGCTGCCTCCGTCTTCCCCCACCGTTACACCGGCATGAGTCGCACATATTTTAACATTCGCATGGGTATAACCGATGCTGTTTCTTATAATCTCAAAGGCCCTTCCTGCCGCAAACATAGCAAAGGTGCTGGCAAATACGGTTTTTCCGGAAATGGCCAACCCTGCTGCGATTCCGTAAAGGTTCTGCTCTGCAATGCCTACATTGAAAAACCGTTCGGGAAACTCCTTTGCAAACATCTTTGTCATGGTTGAACCGGACAGGTCCGCATCCAGTACCACAATGTTCTCATCCTTTGCGCCCAGAGCGGTCAAGGTATCCCCATAGGCCTGCCTTGTTGCCATTTTTTCTGCCATTACCATTCACCTCCCAGTTCTCCTATGGCTTTTCTGGCCTGCTCCTCATTTGGTGCTTTTCCATGCCAGCCATAATCGTTCTCCATAAAAGAAACCCCTTTGCCTTTTATTGTTTTCGCGATGATTGCAAACGGTTTGCCTTTGGTGCTTCTGGCTTTTTCAAAGGCTTCCGTTATGGCGAGCAGATCGTGTCCGTCTATTTCTGCAGTCTCCCAACAAAAGCCCTTAAGCTTTTCCGCAATGGGGGTGACGCACATGACATCTTCATTTTTCCCGTCGATCTGGAGTCCGTTCCAATCGATGATTACAGTCAGGTTGTCCAGCTTAAAGTGGGCCGCAGCCATAAAAGCTTCCCACACGAGACCCTCCTGAAGTTCGCCGTCGCCCAACAGAGCGTAGACCCTGCCGGGATTCTTGTCCAGTTTGTTTGCCATGGCCATTCCAACGGCGGCAGAGATGCCCTGTCCCAGTGACCCGGTGGACATTTCCACTCCGGGAACCTTGATCATGTCCGGATGCCCCTGCAATTTGCTGCCCAGTTTCCGGAAGGTGAGTAAATCCTCCTTCGGAAAAAAGCCCCGCTCTGCCAGGGTAGAATAAATTCCCGGAGAACCGTGGCCCTTGGAAAGCACAAATTTGTCCCGATCCGGCATCTTTGGATTTGCCGGGTCGATGTTCATCTCATGAAAGTACAGCACCGTTAAAATGTCAGCGGCGGACAGGGACCCTCCGGGGTGACCCGATCCCGCGCTATAGACTGCCTTTATAATGTCGATGCGAATGTCGTTGGCCTTTTTCTTTAAGGCCCCATAATCGAAAACCATATCCATTCCTCTCTTTTCATAGTATTTTCTGATATCCTCCACGGGGTCTGTCCCCGTGGCCGGAAAATCTGACAGGGGGTCAGACCCCGTGGCCGGAAAACCTGACAAAGGGTCTGTCCCCGTGGCTGGGTTAGAGGCCCAGTCCGAACCGGTCTTTGACCCTGGCCAGGGTTTTCTCTGCAATGGCTTCCGCCCTTTCTGCCCCGTCCCGGAGGATGGAAAGCAGCTCCGACCCATTGCGGATTTCATTGTATCTGGTCTGAATGGGTTCCAGGTTGTTCCAGACCACTTCCACCAAATCTTTTTTCAATGCCCCGTATCCCAACCCATCGTACTGTCTTTCCAGGTCGGCCATACCGATGCCGGAAAACACGCTGTAAATGGTCAGCAAGTTGCTGACCCCCGGTTTGTTTTCCGGGTCGAAGCGGACGCTTCCCTCCGAATCTGTGGTAGCCCGCATGATGGATTTTTTTATCTTCGCCGGGCTGTCCAGCAATGAGATCCGGCTGTCGGCATTTGGAGCGCTCTTGCTCATTTTGGAAGCGGGGTCGTCCAGTGACATGATTCTGGCCCCCTCTTTGAGGAAGCGGCCCTCCGGCACCACAAAGGTCTCCCCGTAGGTGTTGTTTACCCGCAGTGCAATATCCCGGGTCAGCTCAATGTGCTGTTTCTGGTCGTTTCCCACGGGAACGATTTCCGCATCATATAAGAGAATGTCCGCAGCCATGAGTATTGGATAGGTGAACAGGCCTGTGGGCGCGGATTCTCTGTCCTTGTTTTTTTGCTTGAACTGGGTCATGCGGGAAAGCTCCCCGGTATAGGAGTTGCACATGAGGATCCAGGCCAGCTCGGCATGACCGGATACATCGGACTGCACGAAGACGATAGACTTTTTCGGGTCCAGGCCTACGGCCAGATACAGGGCGGCAACATCGAGAATGTGCTGTTTCAGTTCTCTCGGGTCCTGCGGAACGGTGATGGAATGCATGTCCACGATGCAGTAAATGCAGTGGTTTTGGTCCTGGAGCTCCACAAACTGCTTCAATGCTCCCAAATAGTTTCCGATGTGAATGTTGCCTGTAGGCTGTACGCCCGAAAAAACTCGACTCATGCTGTCCTCCTAGGTGTATCAGGTGCCGCAGGGCAAACCCTGCGGCACACATTTTATCTGTAATATTCTTCTTTAAACTTATCTCTCAGCTTCTTTTCTAACCGGGATACCGTCATCTGGGATACACCGATTTCGTCGGCAATCTGCTGCTGGGTTTTATCGTCAAAAAACCGCATGCGGAATACTTTCCTCTCCTGGTCGCTGAGTTTTTTCATTACCGTTTTCACTACTTCACTGTTTTCAAAGTTGGTATAGCCGGTCTCCTCTTTTGCAGTGTAACGCTCAAAAATAGAGGATTCTCCCTCGCTTCCCCCTTCATCGAAGGTCTGCTGAAGGGAAAAGGTGCCGTAAGCCTGCCCGCTTTCCATAGCTTCCAGGATATCTTCCTCCGTATAACCCAGGTATTCGGCGATTTCCGACACCAGAGGTGCTCTCCCCAGTTTCTGGTTGAGCACATCCTTGGCCGTAGGCAGCTTTGCGGATATTTCCTTCCATTTTCGCGGCACTTTTACCGCCCAGCCCTTGTCCCGGAAATATCGTTTGATTTCTCCGATGATGGTGGGGGTGGCAAAACTGGTGAATTCAAACCCCTTGCTTGGATCATACCGCTCCACCGCAAAAACCAAAGCCATGGATCCGATCTGATAGAGATCTTCATAATCCACGCCCTTGTTGATGTACTTCTTCGCCAGAATATCAACCATGTAAAGGTGCTTTTCCACCAACTGATTTCTTATGTCCAAATCCTTTGTACGGCTGTATTCTTCAAAAAGCTTATTGGTGTTGTTTCTCTCTTCCGAGGTCATAGACGAACACCTTTCTTTTCCAATCTTACCTAGTGTATTTCACCATCTGTATTCTTGTGCCGATTCCGATCTCTGTGAAAATATCCACCTCATCCATCAGAGCTTTTATGATGTAGATGCCCAGGCCACCTTCTTTTGGGCACTCCAAACAGGGCTCTGCATAATTCTCCTTGTCGTAGCCTCCTGCTTTGTCCACCACGGAAACCACAAGCCGGTCCGGGAAGAGCTCACAATAAACCTCATACTCCCCGGCATCCGTACTCCTGTGGCACACGGCGTTGGTGCAGGCTTCGGAGACTGCCACCTTGATATCCTCAATGGCTTCCACGTCGAATCCCACATAATTGGCCAAGCAGGATATGGCCATCCTTATGGTACCCACATATTGGGGTTTTCCCGGGACTGAAAACTTCATCAAATCAGTCATGGTTTTCTCCTCACGATCCTTCTTCATTCACAGAGTTCGGGACACAACAATCTGTCAAGATTGGTAATACGCAGCAGTTTCTTTATATTGTCTCTCGGATTGCTCAGGATTATTTGGTTCCCGCCTTCCTTCATCCGGCCGTAGGCTCCTATGATAACCCCCAAGCCGGTGCTGTCCATGTAGGTCAGCTGGTCGAAATGAAGCAAGATATTAGCCTTCTCTTCCCGGTAGGCTTCATCCAGTGCAGACCGAAGCATGGGTGCCGTGGAAATGTCCACATCTCCTTGTGGAGTGATGTTCCACAGGCATTCTTGCTGATTGAAACTCCTTTGTATTTGCAGCGTCATGTCAATGTCCTCCTAAAAAATATACCCTGACTGACTTTTCCTAAACAGAACCGCCAAGACCTCTACTCTACGTCCAGCTTGATCTGATCGTTCTCTTCCGAGGGAACTTCCGCCTCCGCCTCAGCTTCTGCTTCCGTTCCACTCTCTTGATCCTCTTCCCGGATTACTTTCGCCAACGCTATGATGTTGCAGTCCTCTTCCACCCGCATAATCTTCACTCCCTGGGTAGTTCTGCCCAGCTTGGAGACCTCGTCCGCCCGAATCCGGATGATGATGCCGTCGGAATTGATGAGCAGGATTTCGTCCTGTTCACTGACTACCATAGCCCCGATGAGAGCCCCTGTCTTGTCGAACTTGCTCTTGTTGTAAGTGAGGAGACCTTTTCCCCCTCTTGCCTGAACCTTATATTCTTTGACCGCCGTCCGCTTCCCATATCCGGACTGCGTGACCACCATCAGCTCTTCGTTCTCTTCCGCCAGCTCCATAGCCACCACTTCGTCGTCCTTATCCAGGGTGATGGCCCGAACCCCGCCGGCCAGTCTGCCCATGGGTCTCACGTCATCCTCACTGAAACAGATGCATTTCCCGTTTTTCGTCACGATGATCACATTGCTGGTTCCGGTGGTCTCCTTGATACCGATCAGTTCATCTCCTTCCTTCAGCTTGATGGCGATGAGCCCGGTCTTCCTGTTGGTATCAAACTGGGAAATGTCCGCTTTCTTGATAATGCCTTGTTTGGTGACCCCGATGAGGTACTTGTCCGCCGTGAAACTCTGGATGGGAATCACCGCGGTAATCCGCTCCCTCTGCATCAGGTTGAGGAAGTTGACGGCAGGAGTGCCTTTGGCGGCCCTCTGGGCTTCGGGAATCTCGTAGGCTTTGATCCTGTGAGCTTTCCCCGTGTTGGTGAAGAACATGAGATAATCGTGAGTGGATGTGATAATCAGGTTCTTCACGAAATCGTTGTCCCTTGTGGTGAGGCCGGTGATCCCTTTTCCTCCACGCTTCTGGGTCTTGTAGGTATCGGCGGATAATCTCTTGATATAGCCCAGATGGGTGAGGGTAATGGCTACGCTTTCCTCCTGGATCAGATCCTCTTCTTCGATTTCTTCCGCATCGGCCATGATTTTGGTCCGCCTCTTGTCTGCGAACTTGTCCCTTATCTCCAGAAGTTCTTCCTTGATCACACCCATCAGCAGGGATTCATCGGAAAGGAGCTTCTTGTACCAGGCAATCATCTTCATGAGCTCCGCATATTCGCTCTCGATTTTCTCCCGCTCCAACCCCTGCAATCTGGCAAGCCGCATGTCCAAAATAGCCTGGGCCTGAATATCAGAAAGGCCAAAGGCATCCATGAGCCTCTGCTTTGCATCGTTGTAGCTCTCCCGAATCAGCTTGATGATGGCATCAATATTATCCAGCGCGATACGCAAGCCTTCCAGAATGTGGGCTCTGGCCTCCGCCTTCCTCAGGTCGAACTGGGTCCTGCGGGTAACCACATCTTTCTGATGGAGCAGGTATTGTTCCAGCATCTCCTGCAGGTTCAGGATTCTGGGCTGGCCGTCTACCAGTGCCAGCATAATCATGCTGAACGTTTCCTGGAGCTGGGTATGTTTGAACAGCCGGTTTAAAGTAATCTTCGGGTTGGCATCCCTCTTCAGTTCGATGACAATACGGGTGCCGTTGCGGTTGGACTCGTCCCGGATATCCGAGATTCCGTCCAGCTTCTTTTCCTTCACCAGCTCGGCAATCTTTTCAATGACTCTGGCTTTGTTTACCTGATAGGGAATTTCGGAAACGATGATCTGCTGCCTGCCCTTATTGGTCTCTTCGATCTCCGTTTTTGAACGGACCAGGACCCGGCCCTGTCCGGTGCGATAGGCCTGCTTGGCACTGCTCTTTCCCATGATGATGGCTCCGGTTGGAAAGTCGGGCCCCTTGACGATTTTCAGAAGGTCGTTGATGTCCGCATCTTTATGGTCGATGAGATGAATGGATGCATCGATGATTTCCCCCAGATTGTGGGGGGGGATGGATGTGGCCATGCCTACGGCAATGCCGTTGCTGCCGTTGACCAACAGGTTTGGAAAGCGGGAGGGCAAAACCACCGGTTCCTTTTCCTCTCCGTCAAAATTCGGCGTAAAGTCTACGGTTTCCTTGTCGATATCCCGCAGCATTTCCAGGGCAAAGGGTGTCATCCTGGCCTCGGTGTACCGCATGGCGGCAGCGCCGTCTCCATCCACCGAGCCGAAGTTGCCGTGGCCGTCCACCAGCATATAGCGGATGGAAAAATCCTGGGCA
>CAYOYO010000061.1:0-10773 GCA_964408195.1 uncultured Oscillospiraceae bacterium
GCGTCATCAGGGATTCCCAGCATCAGGTCATCAAAATAACTGTCAAGGAGCTCGGCCAGTATAGCGGGCTCTACTTCATTCAGCACTTGATAGAAAGCATCATAAGATATCTCTTCCGTACATTCGATCAGTTCGGCCAAATGCTCAAAGTACTCAAATTCATCGGGTGAGTCAATTTCCAGAAGCTCAAGTACATCTTCGATTTTCATCATTCATCACCTCATTCACATAGATCAAGTTCAAGGTTTTTGAAGGCAACCCGGAACCGGTTCATCTCAAAGATACGATTGATCATATTGATAAAGCTCTCTGATAGATCGCTGGCATAAAAGGTATTCTCGAAGTCTGAGTTCTGTGCCAGCAGGTCGTGTTGTGTCAACTGCTTCCGGATATGGCTCACGATTTCACGGGAAGGATCGATAATGTCCAAATATGGATATAGCTTACTGATATTGGCACGGATCAGCGGATAGTGGGTGCAGCCTAAAACCAGAGTCTTTATCTTATGGTAGCTCAGAAAGTGATCCATGTAATATTGTATGGACAGATCCATGATTTCATTCTCAATGATGCCTTCCTCTATGAGCGGAACCAGGGCAGGGCAGGCAATAGAATGAAGAGAAATCTCCGGTTCTAACTCATGAATCATCTTTTCGTAAGCGCTGCTCTTAATGGTAGCTTTGGTTCCGATAATACCCACACTGCTACCTTGATCCCGGATTTGGACCACTCTTTCCGCTGCGGGTTGTATAATGCCTACAATGGGGATTTCCGGATACCGGTTCTTTAGCTCCGTCAGGCAAATGGCACTTACCGTATTGCATGCGATAACGATCATTTTTACATCGCGCTGCACGAGAAAATCGGCTATTTGAAGAGAAAAAGTTTTAATTGTGGATGGGGCCTTGGAGCCGTAGGGCGTCCTGGCCGTGTCTCCGAAGTAGATAATCCTCTCTTCGGGCATGGCTTCCAGGAGAGGCGCAACGCAAGTCAGTCCACCCAAGCCGGAATCAAAAAAACCGATAGGTCTGTT
Organism: uncultured Oscillospiraceae bacterium; assembly: GCA_964408195.1. Lineage (GTDB taxonomy): Bacteria > Bacillota > Clostridia > Peptostreptococcales > Anaerovoracaceae > UBA1426. The sequence goes on from CAYOYO010000061.1 coordinate 1,034, forward strand.
GTCCATGTAATGTCTGATCCTTTCTATTATTCCGCATAACATATGGTTTCGTCCGATGTGGAATTGGCCACCAGACGGACATTCATGTCTCCCGTGTTATATACCGAAATGATGTCACCATAGGTTTCCGATGTCCCCGGGATGCTTGAGTAAAGATTGGGTAGCCCTCGGAAAAGACCGGGTTGAAAGAAACTCTTCCTGCCTTGTATGCAATCCTTCTCAAAGATTGCCCCATAGAAGATGTTGGATTCAACCAAGTCCTGAAAAAAGTGGCTGCCAAAGGACAGCTCCGGCATCAGAGCCCCGGTCTCAAAGGAAGTCTCGCAGAGAGCCTTCACGTTGCTGATTTGAGCAAAGCGTGCGGGAATACCCAACTCGGGGGATGAAGTGCCCCATCTTCCCGGACCCAGGAGCATCAGGTTCTTCCCGGTATCTTTTGCATATTTGTTAATGGCCTCAATGCTGCGGGACACCCCGAACTTCGCTTTGTAGGCAAGATCTGTATACCCTCTGCCGTCCACCATAGCTACCAGATCAATGGGCATGCTGACAGGACCTCCCATGGCCCCACCGTAGAGGCGGAAAAAGATCTTGCCCTCCGGCACCTGGGGGATGGTCACATTATGGGCTCCTGAGCCCTTGGCTTGCAGGGGTCTGCATTGGACCAGATTGATGAGAAACTCACCGCTTTCCGACAGGTTGATGGTGAATTCCACATCCACGGGATAACGGTACTGTGTCTGGATCGCTGACAGCATCTTCCTCATGACGGTGGTCAGAACCGAGTTGTTCATCAATCCGTCGCAAGTAGTGTAGATTACTTCTTTGTCGATACCGCTTTCGCGGAACCTCTCTTCTGCTTCTCTGTCATGTTGCACAATGATCTTTCGATACCATTCCGGAGTCTTTTGCACTACTTCTTCCAGAGACACGGTCTGGAGGGAGTTGTCCACTAAATCCAGAACATCTACATGTCTTTGAGCGAAACTGCCCTTCCCACCCGGAGTCAGAGCCGGTTTGTCAAGGGAAGCGATGCGCGGATAGTCTGTGGAAATCCGATCTACGGCTCTGGTGCCCAGACCGGCGACGATGCGCACAAGGCCCGCACTGGGATCAATCTCACGATTCCAGGCATAGGAGTTGGACGAGTAAGCGACTCCTGCGGCCCCGGGCATATAGATATCTTTAAAAATAGATCCGCTGACCCGTTGAACCAGTATGGACATCTGCTCATCGCTTTTATCAAGGCCTCGCCTTTGGCGATATACCAGAGCGGATTCATCGAGAGCGCTGGCGTAAACTTCTTTGACAGCCCGGATAAAGTTGGCGTATCTCTCCTCGGGAGTCCCTTTATTTACACAGAATACCGATTCGTATTTGCCGGCAAACGCATTGCCGAATCCATCTTCCAGGAAGCTGCTGGACCTTACGATGATGGGATTTTGCCCAAAATGCTCCAGCATGATTTTAAACTTATCCCGGACCAGCTCCGGAAATTCCCCGTAGGACAACTGACTTTTCAAGGCCCTTGCAGCCAGGAAGTAGCCCTCGTCGGATTTGTGCTCCAGCCACAGCTTCCACCAGTTATTACTGATAAGATAGGTATAAAACACATTGGAGCCGATGTAATAAGAGTCATGGGGTTCAATATATTTTGCCAGTTCAGGTTGATAGTTTTCGATGATTTTTCTCGCGATGAGCATACCTGCCGACTTACCCCCGATGCTCCCTGAGCCGATGAGCCGGTCGTTGATGTCCAGATAATCCTGTATCTCGAAATTCTCCCGGAAAAGCCGAGCTCTTTCGGCATCTCGACCGATGAGGATACGGTACAGTTTTTCTTTAATATCTGCCTGGGTTTCAGGACCATGCTTCTGAGCGCTGTTTGCCTTCATAAAGAAAATATCCCAGTTATCCAGATTTCTGCGACCACTGGAGATGCCCTTGGGACCCAGGAGCTCGTAATAACGGCTGGTGCGAATCCCGTCAGTAAGAGGGACCAGCTCCTTTCCCATGCTGTCCATAAAAAGGTGAGGCAGAAAGATGGTTGGAGAGTTGCGGTATTCCGCTTTTAGAGGGTGGACATAGATTTCGCCGTCGTTCTGTATGGTATTGATATACAGAGAGGCTGCCTCTCTCACCTGTCCCATGGCGCTGTAGGAATGCTTATGGCGGATAATACTGAAATAGGCTACGGCTTTCAATTCCTTGATGGAGGGGCAGAGGGCCTTAAAGAAGTTCCGCATCATAAAATCCGCAGCCCAGACCGATTGAAGTTCAGACAGGGAGTCGAAGATATAATAGGAACCGGCTTCTTCCCCTGCCAGGATTTTATAAACGGACACGGTAAAGGTCTCAAATCCCAAATCCGGGTCGATATGGACGATGCGCAGACCTTCCTGTTCCTCCAGCACCGGCTCATGTTCGGCATAGCGGAAATAGATCAGATTTTTGCCGGTAGAAATGGCTTGTTTGGCTAAGGCTCTGGCGAAGTAGAAGTAATCTTCAATCTGGGATACCTGCCATACAACGCTGTCACCCAGACGGATACTCTGAAGCATTGTATCCAGTCCCGGCAGTCCGGACTCTATTTTTTGTGATCTTGGCATCAACAAAACTCCCCTCGTTAACGTTATCTGTAATATAACAAAAAAGGGGCTTCGATACAATTCAATTGTGGTATACTAATAAAAAATAGTACACAGATAGGAGTTCAGGATATGCCAAAGAAGAGCAGAATCCCCACCAGGGAACAAATAGAATCAAAATACAAATGGGACCTTACTGCCATGTACGGTGACGAGAGAGACTGGGAGGCAGATTACGAAAGGGCCGAAGGAATGGCAGAATCCTTTGCAGGTTTCTCCGGACGTTTGGGCGAAAGTGCAGAGGTGTTACTCTTTGCATTCGAAACAAGGGACGCATTGTGGCAGAAGGTGGAAAAGGTCTATGTCTATGCCAGAATGAAGAGAGATGAAGACACAAGGGCGGCAAAGTATCAGGCTATGACGGACAGAGCCCAGAGCCTCATTGCAAAAGCCGGGGCATCTGCATCCTTTTTCACTCCGGAGCTGTTAGAGATAGACGAGGGGTTGCTGTGGAGCTATGTAACACAATCCTGTGGGTTGCAGGTTTATACCCATTCGATACGCCAAATCCTCAGGGAAAAGCGCCATATTCTCAGCAAGTCGGAGGAAAACCTGCTGGCCCAATTCAGCGAACTGACATCCGCCACCAATGACATTTTCAGCATGATTAACAATGCCGACATCCGGTTCGGCACCATAGAAGATGAAGAAGGGAATCTGGTAGAGGTCACCCACGGAAGGTATATGAGCCTTATGGAGTCCGGGGACCGCAGGGTCCGCAGAGAAGCCTTCGAGCATATGTATGCGGCTTATGAGGCTCAGCGGAACACTCTGGCTACTACCTACAACTACAACACGAAAACAGATGTAATATCAGCCAGAATCAGAAAGTACGGATCCGCCATGGAAGCAGCCCTTTCCGGTGATGATATTCCCCTGACGGTTTATAACAACCTGATAGACACGGTAAATAAAAGCCTCCCTCTGCTTCACCGCTATGTGAGTTTGAGAAAGAGAGCTTTAGGGCTTTCCGGGGTCCACATGTATGACATGTACACCCCTTTGGTGGAAAGTCCTATGGGAGAGATTTCATATGAAAAAGCCATCAGCCTCATCATGGAAGGCCTGGCCCCCATGGGAGAAGAGTACCTCACAAATATGAAGAACGGCTTTTCCCAGGGCTGGATCGATGTGTACGAAAATCAGGGAAAGACCAGCGGGGCGTATTCCTTCGGGAGCTATGACAGCGACCCCTATATCCTTCTGAACTACAACGGAAAGCTCAAGGATGTATTTACCATCGCCCATGAAATGGGTCATTCCATGCATTCCTTCTACACCAGGAGGAGCCAGCCCTTTGTGTATGGGGGACATTCCATTTTTACCGCAGAGGTGGCTTCTACGGTAAATGAAAATCTGCTCATGAAGCATATGCTGCAGAAGGAAACGGACACCAAGCGCAGACTCTATCTGCTTAACATGTATATCGAGGAATTCCGCGCCACGCTCTTCCGTCAGACCATGTTTGCCGAATTTGAGAAGATGACCCACGAAGCCCTGGAGACGGGAAGAGTGCTTACTGCGGATTGGTTATGCGAAAACTACCTGGAACTAAATAAAAAATATTACGGAGATCAAGTCATATACGATGAACAGATTGCCATGGAATGGGCTAGGATTCCCCATTTCTACAACGCTTTCTACGTATATAAATATGCGACAGGCTATTCCGCAGCTGCCGCACTTTCAGAAAAAATCCTGAAAGAAGGGCCGAAGGCCCGGGACGCCTATCTGGAATTTCTCAAGTCCGGGGAGTCGGACGATCCCATTCCTCTGCTGCGGCTTGCGGGGGTGGATATGAAAGAACCGGCTCCCATCGAAAGTGCTATGGCTACCTTTGCCATACTTTTGGATGAACTGGAAAAGATGTTGTAGAACACCGGAGGGTACCATCCATGGATAGCAGGAAAATTACTATTTTCGCCAATGAGGATTCCTATTCCCAGGAAATCCGAAAACTCCTCAGAAGAAAGCTTCAGCAAAGCGGGTTTACGGTTCCAAAGCAGTTTACACCCGATGCAGAGCTCATTGTAAGCATTGGAGGGGATGGAGCTTTCCTCCGGACCTTGCATAAATACAATTTCCCCCATATCCCTTTTTTCGGCATCAACACGGGGCATCTGGGCTTTTTCCAGGAAATCCATCCTGAGGAGCTGGACGAATTCGTATTTCTGTACAAACAGGGACGGTATCACATTCAGAATCTGAAGACGGTGAAAGCCACTGTGGAGGAGGACGGGGGGCAAGTGGATTATCAGGGGCTCAACGAAATCACCATCAAAGGAGACCGCTCAGCAACCATCCACCTCAACATTTCTATCGGCAACAGCTTCATTGAGCGATTCAGCGGTGACGGCATCCTGGTCTGCACCCCGGCAGGCAGCACCGCATACAACTACTCATTGGGTGGCAGCATTGTGGATCCGAGGCTTTCCATTCTTCAGATTACACCCATTGCACCCATGAACACCACCGCTTACCGGTCCTTCACTTCCAGTGTTGTGCTGCCGGAAGAGCTGATTGTCACCATCCATCCGGAACTTAGGGAGGGCATTGGCTTCCTGATTACCTCCGACGGTTTGGAGCACAGACACACCAACATTCGCCGGATCCGGCTGGGATTTTCCGAAACGGAAGTCTTGCTGATGCGGTTTGAGCATTATGACTTCTGGACGAAGGTGAAGACAAAGTTTCTATAGGAAAGGCAGAGAATTTTACACGCACAGATGGATGAAAAATATGAATATACTCTAAAGAATGAGGATACAGGCCTTTCTTTAAAGGAGGTCTTAAAGCGGCGGTTAGGCATTTCCACCAGGCTGCTGCGGAAGTTGAAAGATGGGAACCGGGTATATCTGGAGGAACGGTGTGTCAAGCTCTTTGAAAAAGGGAAAGAAGGGGAGCGGGTTACCGTGCTTTTGCCCGATGAAAGCAGCGGATTCCTTCCCGAAGACATACCTATCCGGGTGATTTACGAAGACCCCCATCTGCTGGCCATCAATAAGCAACCGGGTTTGGTGGTCCATCCCACAAAAGGGCACCCCTGCCATACCATAGCAAACGGGTTGATGAAATACATGCTGGACAAGGGGGATTCCTATAAGATTCGCTTTATAAACCGGCTGGATATGGACACTACCGGGGTTCTTTTAGTGGGGAAGAACTCTCATTGTCAGGATGATTTTGCAAGACAGGCGGCAGAAGGAAGGGTGGAGAAGAAGTACCTGGCTGTGGTCAAGGGACTGGTAACAGAAGACAGCGGCATCATCGACCTTCCCGTGGGAAAGCCAGTGGACGACCAGCTGAGAAGAGCTGTGATTCCGAAAGGTTATCCATCCGTGACAGGTTATCAGGTCCTTGAAAGATTCGAAAAGGGATATACGTTGGTTCGTCTCTTTCTGGAAACAGGGCGAACCCATCAGATTCGCGTACATATGTCGCACATAGGCCATCCCGTAGTGGGAGATGCCCTATACGGTGGCGAAGCCATTCACCTTATCGACAGGCAGGCACTTCATGCAGAACAGCTGGCTTTCCGTCATCCCATCACAGGAGACGGTCTTTCGTTTCATGCTCCCTTGCCGGAAGACATGGTAGAGCTGATCCTGCGGCTCCGTTGACATCTTAATATCTGCACTCTTTTCTCCGGGGATTCATATTATGAAGGAGCATATTCATTTGAATGAGAACCGGAGGTGTTTGTATTGGGAGAAGATTACAGGTACTGCGATCCATGCAGGGAGGGAACGGATTACAGGCGGGACCATAAAAGGCACCAGGACCCTTGTGAGGAAATGGAAAACTGTAAGGTCTGTGACCCCTGCTGTGACAAAGACGATGACTGGGACTGGGGCAGCTGGCTGCCTATTCTGATCATTATTTTTATACTCTGCGGAGGCTTCGGCTGGTTTGGCGGGAACAACAGGAATGATTGCTGTGACAACAATGATGGCGGGGGCTCCTGGTTACTTATCTTAATCGTAATTTTTCTGCTTTTCAATCAAGGGGATAGCAGGAAAGGTGGATTTCTGGGAGGTCTGTTCCAGTAGAAACCCGCGCGAAATGGCTCACCGAAATAAGAGGCGACTTTCTTTCCCGATAAATGGGAGACCGAAAGCCGCCTCTCTGCCTATCCGGAAAAAGAAGAAATTTATGGATAGGGATGATTGCTTTTCTTTCCAAAGGGTAATAAAAATGGAGCATATTTATCATTGAATTTTTAGACGGAGGACATGTTCCTATGTGGAAAACCCTTAAATTTCGTGGACGCAAACCGGTCATTGTGGTTTTAGCCTTGTTGATCCTAGCCGCGGTGGTTTTTATTTTTGTCATAAACCGGCCTCCCTCAGTAGAAGTTCTTGTTGTGAAAGTACAGCCTTATTCCGAAAAGGTCATTGCCGTTGGGCAGCTGAAGCCGGAACAGGTAACCACTCTCATTGCAGAGGTCAATGGAACAGTCAAGTCCTTTCATGCAGAGGAAGGAAGTACCGTGGCTGCCGGCGAAATCCTCATCCGGATCGAAAAAACCATTACGTCGGACTATGAATCTGCCAGAAGCGAGTATGCAAGACTCCGGTCTCTGGCCTCCGCTGCCTCCGCCGATTATAACAACGCAAAGACCCTGTATGCGGAAGGCGCAATATCCAAATCGGACTTGACCGCCAAAAAAAATGCCTTGGAGGCTGCATTATCCCAGCAAAAGGCGGCGGAGCTTCAGGTGGAGATTGCCGCTGATAATTTCGGGAAATATCAAATTTCCGTCCCTTGGGATTCCGTGGTGCTGAAGGCCTATGCGGCTCCGGGAGATTATGTGACAGCCGGACAAGCTCTTGCGGAGATAGGAGGCCTAACGGGCTATGAAATCACCGCGGATCTGGATGAAAAATATTTTCCGCTTCTGAAAATTGGTTTGCCGGTGTCTATTGCCGTATCCGATGCAGGTATCGGAGAAATCCGAGGCGAAGTGAACAGCATCACCCCGAAGATCGATACGGAAACAGGAACCTTTCAGGTACGGATAAAGGTTCCCGAGTCCTTTCCTTATCAGGCATCCGACCTGACCGTGAATTTAGAGTTTCTCCTCTTAGAGAAGGACCGGGCCGTTGCGATCCCGGAAAAATATCTCCTGTCGGAAGGAAAGGACGGAGAAAACGCAGACACCTTTGTCCTCCTTTACGACCGGGGTAAGGTGAAAAAGCAATTCGTAAAAACAACTCCCGGTTTTGGCAGTAACCTCCTGGTTGACGAAGGACTCAAAGATGGGGATTTGGTTATTTTACCGGAAGAGGGGTTGAAAGAAGGAGACCCTGTCGCCCTCAATGAGGAAGGGGTAGGGAATTGAGATTCGAATTAAAAATGGCCCTCCGCTTTATGGCCAGCGGAAAAAGTCAAACCATCTTCATCATTGTGGGAATCGCTGTGGGTGTAGCTGTGCAGATATTCCTGGGAGCTCTCATCACCAGCCTCCAGGAGAGTTTAGTGGATGAAACCATCGGGAACAGTTCCCATATCACCCTGCGAGGTGCGGAGGATTCGGTGACACGAATGCTAAACGAAGAGGGCGAAGATCTCTTCTTTCGCGGAAACACGATGAGCCGGAGAGACAATATTGACAATTGGTCCCTGATCGTGGAAGAGCTGAAACAGGATGAAAGCGTCACGGCGATTTCCCCTACACTTCAGGGAACTGCGCTGATTCGCAGCGGTGGCACCGATCGTTCTGTCCAAATTAAAGGAATCATTTTGGAAGAGGCAGACCGGATTTACGACATTTCATCCGGAATGGTGGCGGGAAGCGCCATTGTGGAAGGCAATACCGTTGTCATAGGCATGACGCTGGCAAAGGATCTGGGCATCGAAGAAGGAGATAATATTAATCTGCTTCTTCCCAGTGGAGGGACGGTACGGCTACAGACAGGGGGGATTTTTGACCTGCGGAACGAAGCTGCAAACAGTGCTCTTCTCTTTATAGACCTACGCCGGGCGCAAAAACTGTTTGATGCAGGGGATACGGTTTCCTCCATCGAAACACAAATTCGGGATCCTTTTGAGGCAACCCTTGTGTCAGAACGGTGGAGGACAGCCCTTGATGTCGTAACAGTGGAGGACTGGATGGAGCTGAACAGGCAGCTTCTCAGCGCATTATCCAGCCAGAGCAGTTCCTCCTATACCATACAGTTTTTCGTGATTTTATCCATCACCCTGGGGATTGCCAGTGTCTTAGCCGTGTCCGTGATACAGAAATCCAAAGAAATCGGGATACTGAAGGCTATGGGGACTTCGAAAAAAAGCGCTAGTCAAATATTCGTCCTTCAAGGATTTCTTCTGGGCATCGGTGGATCTGCCGTGGGTATTCTGCTGGGAATCCTCCTTCTGGAAGGGTTCAATTCGGCAGAAGGATTGTCTTTCAGTATTACATACCGATGGAGCAATATGCTCCTCCTTGCAGCCATTGCCACTGTATCCGGAGCCATTGCATCAGTGATCCCCGCCAGGCGGTCCGCCAATCTGAACCCTATGGAGGCAATCAAAAATGGATAACATTCTGCTGCAAGGACAGAACCTGATACGAGAATACGGAACCTCTGTCATAACAAGAGCTTTGGACGATGTGAGCATCAAACTGAACCTCCGGGAATTTGCCAGCATCATCGGTCAATCGGGAAGCGGAAAGAGCACATTGCTGAATATGTTGGGTGCTTTGGATCGGCCTACTGCCGGTAAACTGCTCTTTCGTGATAAGGATATCTCCCAGATGGACGATATCCAGTTGGCGGAATTTCGGAACCGGAATATCGGTTTCATCTTCCAGTTCCATCACCTGCTGCCTGAGTTTACGGCGCTGGAAAATGTTATGCTTCCTACCTGGATCCAATCCGGGAAAGCCGACCAGGCACTCATTCGGCTGAGTCGGAAACTAACGGGTCGCTATATGTATTACTGCAAACCCCGCAGTTGGATCATCTCCCTTCAATTGTTGATCAACGGCGCTTCAACGGGATCGTTTTTCCGGGCGTTTGGCTTTGTCCTCCAATCGCTGGCCCCCGGGAAAAGGCTTTCGGCCAAACGGTTGGTGTTTGAAAACGCCCCGGT
>CAYOYO010000062.1:0-10729 GCA_964408195.1 uncultured Oscillospiraceae bacterium
GGGAGCAATCCCACGTGGGTTCGAATCCCACCCGCTCCGCCAAGAAAAGCCCACCGATCCGAAATGGACGAGTGGGCTTTTATCTACCCCTCTTCTGCTGAGACCTTTTAAAATAAAGATGACGTCTTTTTTCAGTGCAGATATTGCAAGCCATTTCCAATATCATTCGTTAGTTTAGGCTCTTTAACAAGACCAAAATACTTTTCAAAGAATTTAATCAGCTTCTCAATAACATTTTGCTTCTTGGCCGTTCTATTGCCAGCACTGATGATTGCCGCAAGATCGGTTTCCTTTTGCTCACAGACAAATCTGCGCCAATCCTCATCTTGTCTTCACAATTAGAAGCATGATATCGGGCCACTGGCATGAGGATGTAATCAATGTTGATTTCAATTCGGCGGATCAGCTCGATTTCGAAAACGATTTCGTCATTGATCTTTTCCCTATCGGTAGTCTTTTAGCGTCGATTAATATTTTACATCCCATCTCATTATGGGCGCTATTTTTGTTTGAGAAATGAAGGTTTCCGAGTCCTCACATTCTATCCGATAAAATTAAATATTTGTCGGTAAATTATTGATGACATCGTCGTAGACTTTCTGTTGTAATAACGCCAAAGTACCGACGTTTATTAAAAAGATCATCAATCCCCCCACATGCCCCTTTGGTTCACTTTCGCTTCTGCCTCCAAATTATCAAACTCCTCCTGGTAACGCAAGTTTGGCGGGTAGGCCACAGACTCCGCATGCCCTTCCTCTATTAGAGTCTTGTTGAACATGTTTCCGTCAACATATACATAGGCTAAAATCCTGTCGTATCCGTCCCTTTGGTCCCGGTCGTACTCTAAGGTCACAGACTCCCCTTCCAGCCGCTCTTTGGTAAATTCAGCCGCTATTTCCCCATAGGGTTCGTTTTGCTCCTCATCGGCCAGGGCCGATTCCGGTGTGTCCAGACCGATCAGGCGGACTCTCTCCCTGGTGCCGTCCATATCGATAATGATGGTATCCCCGTCCACGACCCTTACCACTTGATAGGCTTTGCTCTGTTCCCGGGTTTCTTCCGATCCTTTATTATCCGGGAAAAGATCTGTGCCGTTCAGCACTATGAATGTCAGGAGCAGCAGAACAGAAGCCAGACCTCCTATTTTTGATTTCTTCATTAAATCGTTGATCCTTCCGGCACAGAGAAGCGCATGGCTGCAGGAAGGATTGAAATTTCAAGACTTCCGGAACGGAACACCTCACCATCCACACAGATTTCCATAGCATCCTCCGGTGTGATGGTCAGTGATCTGCATTTCACATAGGTTATGATGTCCTTGGCCATAGGCGACTCCAGATGGGTGCCCTTGTGATACTTCCCAATAAGGGCGGCAAATGTCCTGCGATTGACCTTTGCAATCAGGCTCACATCCAACAGACCGTCGTTGATTTCGGCCTTCGGCATGCCTCGAAAGCCTCCGCCGCAGTAGGAACCATTTCCCACTGCCACCAGAGTAAACTCTCGGTCATATTCCCTGCCGTCCTCCAAGTTCACCTTTAACCGAAAGCCCCGATTACCGGCAAAGACCACTGCCACCCCTGCAAGATATGCAAAAGGACCCCGCAAAAAGAATTTCTTTTTCAGTCGGTCCATTTCCGTGACAACGGCGCAGTCCAGTCCGATATTCAGCATATTGACGATCACTCTGTCTCCATATCGTATCAAATCCATGGAAATTGCAGTGCCTTGAATTTGTTTCCTCACATCATGAAACCCCCGGGGATTGGAGAATATCCGGGCAAAGTCGTTGCCGGTGCCGGCGGGTATGAAGGCGATTTCCGCATTGGGAAAGCCGAATGCCCCGTTGGCCACTTCATTGAGGGTGCCGTCGCCTCCCACTGCATAAAATCGCAGGTTTTCCTGGGGATAGTCCAGACAGCGGTTCCTGACAAAATTTTCTCCGTCACCCACATTCATAGTTCGATGGATTTCATAGTCGACGCCTTCCCCTTTGACTGCCTCAAGGATGAGAGGAAGTATCTTCGTCTCTGCTTTTTTATCCCCTGCAACCGGATTTAATATAAATATATGCTTCATTGATTTCCTCAGCTCTACGGATTATTTTCTACAGATTACCATAGTGAGCCGCGCAAGTACAAGCAAAAGCACGCAATTCTTGACGGTATATGGGTAAGATAGTAATATAAGTGTTACAAGTTGTAAATAATTTCAAGGTTATGCAAGGAGATTGAATATGAAACCATTGATAAACCCTGCCTTATCCATAATAGGAGTAGCCATCGATCTTGGCGCAGGCACTCCGGGAGTCAGCCTCGGACCTTCGGCTATACGATATGCCGGTTTGGTAGAAAGACTCCGGCTTATCGGATACGATGTGAGAGATGAGGGCGATATTCTTGCAAGCAGACCTGCAAGTCCTCTTCCTGATGGAGGAACTCTGAGGTTCTTGGATGAAGTAACAAGGGTCAATACCGAACTGTGCAATAAAGTCTCCGGTGTTATGGCCCAGGGCAGGTTTCCACTGGTCCTGGGAGGAGATCACAGCATTGCCATCGGTACCATTGCAGGCGTGGTTCAGCACAAAAAAAACTTGGGAGTAATTTGGTTTGATGCGCATGGAGATATCAATACGGAAGAGACCTCCCCCTCCGGCAATATTCATGGTATGCCCGTTGCCGTAAGCCTGGGCTTTGGGCATGAACGCCTTACTTCCATCGGCGGGAAACATAGAAAATTACAGCCGGAAAAATTAGTGTATATCGGCTGCAGAGATTTGGACGCTGGGGAGAGAAAAATACTCAAAGAACTTGGTATCACTGCTTTCACAATGCATGAAATCGATCGATACGGAATGACGGAAGTGATAGAAAGAGCAATCGGGATAGCAGGAAGCGATACGGATGGGATTCATGTAAGCTTTGATCTGGACAGTTTGGATCCCACATTCATACAAGGGACAGGAACACGGGTACCGGGAGGACTTACCTACAGAGAAGGCCACTTAGCCCTGGAAATGATAGCCCTGTCGGAAAAGTTGGTGAGCGCAGAGTTTGTTGAGGTAAATCCCATCATTGACAACCAAAATATCACTGCCAAAACAGCAGTGGCATTAATGGGATCACTTCTGGGAGAATGGTTGATATAATTGATACTTTTCTTTGAACATGGTACAATAACACCAGATCATTTTATTTTAAAAGGAGACTTCAATGGACAATAGAATCAAAAAATTAGCGGATGTACTCGTACATTACTCCTGCAACATCCAGAAGGGTGAGCGAGTCCTGATCAATTATGACGGCGATTCTGCCAAACCCCTGGTAAAGCAGATCATAAAGGAAGTCTACGCGTGCGGCGGTTATCCCTATACTGAGATCCGGGACTCTTCCATTACACGGGAAATCCTTCTGGGCTGCTGCGAAGAACAACTGGAATTCATGAACGAATGTCAGCTCCATCAGATGAAAGGAATGCAGGCCTATATCGGCATCCGAGCTTCCGACAATGCTTCCGAGCATGCAGATGTGCCATCCGGTCAGCAGAGCCTATACAACAGAGTGTTAAGACCGGTGCTACGCCAGAGAGTGGACCACTCAAAATGGGTGGTGCTTCGGTACCCCAACAACGCCATGGCACAGCTTGCAAACACGAGCCTTGAGAATTTCGAGAACTTCTATTTCGATGTCTGCACACTGGATTACGGCAAGATGGATAAGGCGATGGACGCATTAAAAGTGTTGATGGACAAGACCGACAAGGTCCGCATCGTGGGGCCCGGAACGGATTTGAATTTCTCCATCAAGGGCATCGGTTCGGTAAAATGCAGCGGCGAACGAAACATCCCCGATGGTGAGATTTACACTGCTCCTGTTAAGGAATCTATGAACGGGATTATTTCCTATAATACCCCTTCCGAGGAAGAGGGATTCACTTTCGAAAATATCGTTTTTGAAGTGAAAGACGGCAAAATCGTTAAAGCGACGGCAAACAACACCGAAAGGATCGACCAACTTCTCGATACGGATGAGGGTGCCCGTTATTTCGGCGAATTTGCCATCGGCGTAAATCCCTATATTCTCCACCCCATGAAGGATACCCTGTTCGACGAGAAAATCGCCGGAAGCTTCCACCTGACTCCCGGCTGTGCCTACGAAGATGCCAATAACGGAAACCTTTCCGCTGTCCACTGGGATCTGGTTATGATCCAGAGGCCGGAATACGGCGGGGGAGAGATGTATTTCGACGATGTTCTGATCCGCAAGGATGGTCTTTTCGTCCTGCCGGAGCTTGAATGTCTCAACCCGGAAAACCTGAAATAACGACGGACCCGCAGGCCTTTGGCTCTGCGGGTTTTCATTATATTGGTTTATATCTGAGGATCCCTCTCTCGTTCTCCAGCCGGTATATGGCTCGCCAGTTGATTTGGCTCTGTCGCAGAGCCTCCTTTGCGTAAGCAAGGCCCTCCGGGTTGGTGGTCAGCGAAAGCCCGTAACCGCAGCTTCCGAAAAGCTGAGCCGGGGTCTTCATCAGGTTGGTGATGATCCCTGCCTGCTTTAGCCGGTCCCGGGCATATGCAGCCATATAGAAGGAGGAGGAGAACGCGATGACATATTCGTTCATTCAAAACCTCTTCCCATCCTAAACTTCTGTTTCTTGTCTCTTGTGCCTCACGCTCTAAATGAGCGTCTCAAGCATTCGTATGTAAATCTCGGGCAGTCCTGCCATGTTCACATCCCCATCGGCCACCAGAGGATATCTTCCCACTTCTTCCCCATCCTTAAAGGCCACCAGTTCTCCCACCTGGTCTCCCGCTCGCAAAGGAGCTTTAAGCCGAGGGAGCAGAACTACCTCTGTGGTAATCCCATCACGCTCCCCTTTTTTTACCAGCAGATTGATGTCTTTGTGGGCAATTGCGTTGACCATGCCCGGAGATCCCTTTTCTACCGTTACCATTCCCATGGCTTCCCCTTGCCTGGCAATGACAGCGCTCTCACAAGTGGCAAAGCCGTAATCCAGGAGTTTCATGGTCTCAGCCCATCTGCGCTTTGTGGTCTCACATCCAAGAACGACCGAGATGAGGGTGAGATCCTCCTTTGTGGCGGACCCGGATAAACAGTAACCCGCTTCCTGTGTGAACCCGGTCTTGATGCCGTTGGCACCCGGATATAGCTTGATGAGCCGGTTGGTATTTGTCAGTTCAAACTCCGTCTGTTCCTTCCCTGCCAGGCCTACAAGCACCTTGGTCTGCCATGTTGTGAACCACTGGTGAGCGGCCTTGTAGTTCAGAAGCTCCTTTGACATCAGTGATATATCATATGCGCTGGTGTAGTGATCCGCCACCGGCAGTCCGTTGGTATTTACGAAGTGGGTATCCTTCATCCCCAACTCTTCGGCTCTTTTGTTCATCTTTTCAATAAATATTTCCTCCGAACCGGCCACATACTCAGCGCAGGCTACGCAGGCATCGTTGGCACTTCCGATAGCCATTCCCTTGAGCAGGGTTTCTACCGTTTGCTGCTCACCTTGCTCCATGTACATCTGGCTTCCGCCCATGCTCGCTGCTCTTTCACTGATGGTTACCAAATCACCCATGGAAATCTGACCCCGTTCCACTGCCTCCAGGACCAGCAGCATGGTCATAATCTTGGTGATGCTGGCCGGCGGGAGCTTTTCGTGGCTGTTCTTTTCATAGAGAACGGTGCCGGTACCGGCGTCAATAAGTATGGCGGACTTAGCAGTCTCCGCCAGTACTGCTGCTGTTTCCGCCTTCACCGTAACAGGCGTCGTTGTCATCACTACCTGCAACTGGTCACTGGCGGTAATGTGGGCTGACCCTCCGATTGTGTCAGCCATGGCTGCAAACGGTGACAGGACCAGCAGCAGCACTATGAAAAAGCTCATAAGTTTATATGAAGACAATGAAAAAAACCCCCTCTCTTACACTCTCTTACTAAAGATATTTCAAGGCCGGGGGGTTTATTCTCCCAAGGGGTTATTTTATGACTTGCTTTATCAGCGGGCCGACCTTCGGTCTGCTTCCTGAAATGCGGAAGGCCTGAAACGCTTCCTCCGCCGCTTTCTCAACCTTATCGGCGTCGTTGCCGAACACAGTGGCCAATGGTGTACCGGGGGCCACCTGATCCCCCACCTTTCCTGCAAGGACCAATCCTGCAGAAAGATCAATCCGATCCTCTTTCGTCTCCCGCCCCGCTCCCGCATGCTGGGAGGACATACCGATCCTTCGGGCGTCGATGGCCCCCACATAACCCGGCTCCTTAGAAACAATCGTCCGGCTGATGGATGGCTGAGGAAAAAGACTATAATTATTTATTACCGCAGGGTCTCCTCCCTGGCCTGCGATGAACTGCCTCATCTTCTCAAGACCCGCTCCGTCAGCCAAGGCTTTTTTCGCTAGATCTTTGCCTTCTTCGGGAGTTCCTGCTTTTCCTCCGATGAATATCATATATCCCGCCAATGTAAGGGAAAGCTCCGTAATATCTTCAGGGCCATGTCCCTTGATGGTCTCTATGGCCTCTATGACTTCCAGGCTGTTGCCTACCGCATTTCCCAAAGGCTGGTCCATATCGGTAATCAGAGCGATGGTCTTTTTCCCGTCTGCATTACCGATATTCACCATGCTGCGCGCCAGCTCCTCCGCTTCCTCTAAGGTTTCCACAAAAGCTCCCTTGCCGCACTTTACATCCAACACGATGGCATCGCTTCCTGCCGCCAACTTTTTGCTCATGATGCTTGCCGTGATCAGGCTGGTATTATCCACCGTTGCGGTCACATCCCGCAAAGCGTAAAGCTTCTTGTCCGCAGGAGCGATATGGCCCGTTTGCCCGATGACGGAGATGCCTGTCCGGTTCACCAAATGCAGAAACTCCTCTTCCGACAGAGATGTGCGAAATCCGGGTATGGATTCCATCTTGTCCACGGTGCCGCCGGTAAAACCCAGTCCTCTCCCGGACATTTTGGCTATGGGTACTCCGCAGGCGGCTGCCAGTGGACCGACGATGAGGGTGGTCTTGTCACCCACCCCTCCGGTGCTATGCTTATCCACCTTGATGCCTTTTATGCGGGATAAATCCACCACGTCACCGGAATGGCGCATGGCATCCGTCAGCAGGTAGGTTTCTTCCTTGTCCATCTTCCGAAAGTAGATGGCCATCAACAGAGCTGCCGCCTGATAGTCCGGTATGCTGCCCTCCGTATAGCCCTTTACGAAGAAACGGATTTCATCCCCGTTCAGAGTCTCACCCTGCCTCTTTTTATAGATGATATCATACATGTTCATACGCATTTCCCTCTTGCTTTTTCATTACTTCAATGGAGGTGCTTTTAAGGGACGACGTTACTTCGCCCCTACGTAATAACAATCTGAGCAAAATTTCAAGTAATGTTCGATAAAACGTATTTCAAACGAATTCTGAGCAAAATTTCAAGTAATGTTTGATATAAGGCTCTTTTCCAGCGAATTCTGAGCAAATTTTTGATTGATGCGCAGATTTCTGTAAATATTTGCAATTCATTCGCACATTAATTGATTTTTTGCTCATTAAAGCCGTCTGACCTTTTATGGGAACGCTTTAGGACGATGTGGCCATCTTCCCATTTTCTATATTTCTTAGAAAACTCGTTCCAATGGAAACAGACTCCACTCCCAAGTATTCCGCGGCAGTTGCCGCTAGATCTGCAAATGTGGGCCGGGTTCCCAGGTTCATTCCCGGCCGTATATTTGCTCCATAAATCAATGCGGGCACATGTTCTCTGGTATGGTCCCAACCGCTGTGACCGGGATCGTTTCCATGATCCGCACAGATCATTAGGATATCCTCCTTTTTCATGGTATTCATGATTTCCGGAAGTTTCCGGTCGAATTCCTCCAGCGCCCTGCCATAGCCCTCTCCATCTCTTCTGTGACCATAGAGAGAGTCAAAATCCACCAGATTGGTGAAAAGAAGCCCTTCAAAATCCGCCGCCAATGCTTGAATCGTCTTGTCGATACCATCCTGATTGCTCTTGGTATGGATTCCAATGCTGACACCCCGGCCGTTAAAGATGTCGCTGATTTTCCCTACCGCATAGACCGTTTGCCCTGCATCCTTCACCATATCCAACAGAGTTCTGCCCCCAGGGGAGACAGCGTAATCTTTTCGGTCGGAAGTCCTTACATACCCACCGTCCCTTTCGATAAAGGGCCTGGCGATTACTCTTCCCACCTGAAGATCTCCCACCAGCATTTCTCTTGCAATTTCGCAGTAACGGTAGAGCTCTTCCAGTGGGACTACTTCCGTGTTTGCCGCGATTTGGAACACGCTGTCTGCGGAAGTGTAGACAATGGGCTTTCCGGTGGATTTGTGTTCCGGACCCAGTTCTTTGATAATCTCTGTGCCGGAAGCGGCGTAATTTCCAAGCGTGCCCACGCCGATGGCTTCTTCGTAAGCTTTCATGAAGTCATCCGGGAACTGCAAAAAGGTCTTAAAGGGTGTGGGTGTGAATAGCCCGGCGATTTCCCAGTGTCCTGTGATGGTATCCTTGCCTTTGGACATTTCGGCAAGCCGTGCGAAGGACGCTAACGGCTTGGATTCCTTTTCCAGCATATCCACACCGTCTATCAACCCCATACCCAATTTCACCAGATTGGGTATGTGAAGATCCGGTTTTGCCTTCTTGATGCTGGCCAAAGTGTTTGCGCCAAGGTCCCCATATCGGTCCGCATCGGGAAGGGCCCCGATACCTAAGCTGTCAAGTACAATCAGGATTACTCTCTTCATTTTGCTCCTCCTATGCTTCTGTCGCTGATTAATAGCGGGCAACATTCCAGATAATCACAGGAAACCAGTCGGTAATCCACCCCGTTTCGCTGTCCCTGTATCCCGCGAAAGTGGGCATCGGGCCCGTGAAGATGACCGTAAACCACCTGGGCTACCCCGTATTCCTCAAAAAGGGCCGTAAACCCCGAATCCTCATATTTGTCATTGGCCGGGGGAAAATGAATGGCGCCGACGATCTCCGCCGCCCCTGCGCTTCTGGCTGCTTCCAAAGAGAGACGGAGGCGCCCCAGTTCTCTGTTATAGATCTTCTCATCCTGTTTTGTAAAATCCGTATCCCCAGGACAGACCCAGCCCCGGGTTCCGCATATGGCCGTTTCTCCGACCATATAGCAACTGTTCTGGAGAAAGAACATGCTTTTATCCAGCTGATTGAGCTTTGACACGGAAGTCCACCAAAGGTCGTGGTTTCCTTTAATCAGTACCTTTTTCCCCGGCAGGGCCGTAATCCATACCAGATCCTCCGAAGCCTCCGGCCTCTTCAATGCCCAGGAAATGTCCCCGACGATGATGACCACATCTTCTTCTTCAACCAAGGCTCTCCATTTCTGTTCCAGTCGCTCTGCATGGCGAATCCACTGCCCGCCATATATGTCCATGGGTTTTGTTCCGTCAGCCGACAGATGCAAATCCCCAATTGCGAAGATCCTCATTCTTATTCCTCATCGTCTCTTTCCGGGTAATCCTCTGACCCGTCTCCGACTCCCAGTATGGCCTGACTACTGTCTTCCGGTAATGCGGTGACGGTTCGCAGCTTACTGCGAATCATCCTGGTCCTTGTTCCAACCAGCTTGTCCAACTCCTCGTTGGCCTGATTGATGCGCTTCTGGGTTGCATCCAGCACACTTCCGAACTTATCAAACTCGGTCTTTACCGCGCCCAATACATCCCACACTTTACTGGAATGCTTCTGGATTGCCAAAGTGCGAAAGCCCATCTGAAGGCTGTTCAATAGAGCAGCCATGGTGCTGGGTCCGGCGATGTTCACCTTGTATTCCCGCTGGAGCGTCTCCAGCATGCCCCGCCTCACCACCTCTGCATACAGACCTTCAAAAGGAAGAAACATGATAGCGAAATCCGTGGTATCCGGAGGACAAATATACTTTTCTTTGATATCCTTGGCAAAGGTCTTGATCATCCGTTCCAGATTGGTTGCAGCCCCTTCGATTTCTGCTGTATTTCCTGCTTCATAGGCATCTACCAGTTTACTGTAAGCGTCCGCCGGAAATTTTGCGTCGATGGGCAGGTAAACCACTCCATCCTCGTCCCCGGGGAGCTTGATGGCATATTCCACTCTTTCCGAGCTGCCTTTCTTTGTAGAGATGTTCTCTTCGTATTGCTCCGGAGAGAGGATCTGTTCAAGAATGGCTCCAAGTTGGATTTCCCCCAAAATCCCCCGGGTCTTTACGTTGGAAAGGACTTTTTTCAAATCCCCTACCCCGGCGGCCAGATTCTGCATTTCACCCAGGCCCTTATAGACCTGCTCAAGCCGTTCGCTGACCATTTTAAAGGACTGGCTGATCCTGTCCTCAAGGGTTTTTTGCAGCTTTTCGTCTACGGTCTCTCTCATCTGTTCCAGCTTCTTTTCGTTATCACGCTGTATGGTAAGGAGACGATTTTCCATAGTATCGTTGATATGCTTCAGCATATCGTTTACTGTTTTCTGCAATGTATCGTTCTTTTGGGTCAGCTGCTGATTCAAATCCGAGAGTCGTTTATCCTGGATTTCGGCAATTTGCCGCTGGGATCCGGACAAAATATCCGCCAGGCTTTTGAAATTTTCCGCTATGTACTTTAAGGTCTCCTGCCTGGATTCCTTGATCTCGTGTTCCATGTCCGACTTCAGCTGCCTCAACTGCTCACGGAGTTCCTCCTCCGGATGATACTCCATT
>CAYOYO010000063.1:0-10511 GCA_964408195.1 uncultured Oscillospiraceae bacterium
GGTAACATAAAGATAACTGGTAATAAATGGTGGGCAATTAAACTTGCAATCTCCACAAGCACACGAATGTGATCGAAGTGGTTGATAGACCCTCAAGAGATGTGATATGATTGTGAAGGTGCGCTGGGGAGAAACAAGAAAACCGTCCCCGGCGCACCCGATTTTTACATAGACGGGACAAGAAAAAATGGATAATATCAATTCGTCTTCTCAAAAAAAGGCGGTTATCGCCTACATTATCGTGTGTATTATCTGGGGCTCCACATATCTGGGGATTCGGATTGCCGTATTGGATCTTCCACCACTGCTTTCCGCCGGCATCCGGTTTATTGGGGCGGGTCTGATTATGTTTGGCTATGCATATTTTAAGCGGCGCCCCTTCCCTCAAAAGGACCAGCTGGTAAATCAATCGATTGTGGGCCTGCTTCTGCTTTTTGCCGGCAACGGAATGCTTGTGATAGGGTCCCAGTGGCTGAATTCCAGCATGGCGGCGCTGATTTTCGCGGCCTCTCCTCTGTTTATGGCTGTTGGCGAACTAATCCTGCCCCATGGGTCAAAGTTGACACCCATGGGTTGGATCGGCCTGTTTGTGGGCTTCGGAGGAGTGGGTTTTCTGGTTCTCGGGGGCGGAGAAAGTCTGAATGTATCTTTCAAGGGGGCTGTTTGTGTACTATTTGCTACGGTGTTTTGGGCCTGTGGCTCTACCTTCTCTAAAAGGAGGAGCACCGGCGGAGCCATGGAGTACAGCCTGAGCATTCAAATGCTTGCAGGTGGGCTGGGCCTTGCGCTGGCGGCATTGTTGACCGGAGAGACCGAGCATATGTCCATTTCGCTGCCCGGAGTTCTTGCCATCCTTTACCTGATATTTTTCGGCTCCCTGCTGGGATACAATGCCTATATTTATCTGCTGAGTGTTTGGCCTGCCTCGAAAGCCGGGACTTATGCCTATGTAAACCCCTTTGTTGCCATCCTTTTAGGCTATCTGATTCTGGATGAACCGCTGACGTTCCATGTTTTTTTCGGGGCCGGTATTATCCTTTTAGGGGTTTTTCTGGTCCAGTTCAAAGGCACCGAAAAATTCCCCCAACCCGAATCGGAAAGGAGTCCACTCCAATGATTGAAATGTTTGACGCACCGATTGAAGACATTATAAGGAAGCGTATCTCCGTGAGGACATATTCCGGGGAAGTACTCAGCCATGATCTAATAAAAAGAATCCGTGAGGAGATTTCCTCTCTTTCGAATCCTTTTGGCGTGAGGGTAAATTTTAGATTGTTGACAACGGACGGGGCGGTAGATCCGACTCTGGATTCGACTCTGGATTCAATCTTGGATCCGACTTTGGAACCGATTTTGAATACGACCTTGAACCCGGCTAGGCTTGGCACCTATGGGATCATCAAAGGCGCCCAAAATTACATCGGCGCAACCGTGAAAGATGAGGGAACGGCTTTGGAGGCTCTGGGCTACGAGTTTGAGAAACTGATTCTCCGTCTAACCGCGCTGGGTCTTGGCACCTGCTGGATGGGGGGGACATTTAAAAGAAGCCGGTTCGCTGCGGCCATGAAAGTAAATGAAGGTGAGCTCTTTCCTATCATTTCTCCATTCGGCTACCCCTCGAATAAGAAAAGCCTTCAGGATTCCCTTGTCCGGTTTGCGGCGAAAGGGGACAAGCGGAAAAGCCGGGATCTGCTCTTCTTCAACGGCAGCCCCGACCATCCCTTATCCGTGGCAGACGCCGGAGCCTATGAGACCCCGCTGGAAATGGTACGGCTGGCGCCTTCCGCCTCGAACAAGCAACCTTGGCGGATCATCAAACAGGGAAAACACTATCATTTTTTCATGGCCAGAACCCCGGGGTATGGCCAGGCTTTGGGTTTTGACATCCAAAGTATAGATATGGGGATCGCCATGTGTCATTTTCATCTTACGGCCATGGAAAAAGGGCTTTTCGGCAGGTTCGAAAAGATTGCCGATCCGCCTGTTTATCCGTTAGAATGGGAATACCATTTCACATGGATTTCGGAATAGTTCCTCTGTCCTGTCCCTGCTCGGTGTGACAGGGGGACGGGGTTACTGTCACATACCCCTGTCATCTACGATCTCTTTTACGGTGTGACAGTGACCCCGTCCCCCTGTCACACCCTGGCTGGTTTTCCAGACAAAGGGTCTGTCCCCCTGGCTGGTTTTGTGTTGCCGGCCGGAAAAAGCCTTGAATCAAAACGTTAATTGCGCTGGAAAAAGTGCCCACAAAAGGTACCGGTTTATACGCCTAAACTCTTGTAACTGTATTTTTTTTAGTATAATATGTAATAAATGAAGTTTATTCCAGCACTCTGTTAAAGTGTTTTATGATCAATTCATAGTACTGAATGTTAGGAAAAGTATTTTTTTATTAACTGTAGTCTTGAATGTTAGGAGTGGTATCATGAAGAGAAGAATCGTAAGTATTTCTTTGACCCTGCTGTTATTAATCAGCCTCTTTCCCATCTATGGTCTACCAATAGAGGCAACGGCTACCTCGCCCGACACCGAGATGGATGCGTTGACGGCCCTCGGCATCGACAGCGCCGAAGCGCCGGAGGGCTTTGATCCATACAGCACGGATAACCCCTACGGCAAAAATACTGTGGAGCTGTCCCCGGTTTATGAGCTTTATAAAATCGGACTTTCCACGACCGTAGGCAGCAGTCCTACCTATTCCACTTCCGGCGCTCTGCAAAACGGCGCAAACACCGAGACACATTCAACAACCTACAATAATACCCTTGTTTCAACTCTTTACGGAAACGAGGCCTGGGACAAAACTACTGTCAAAGGGATCCTCGATTCCGGTTCAAACGCCACGGCTGCCAGCGGCACCACCGCTTCCGACGGTATCTATACCCTGATCAGTACCGGCACCGTGTCCAATACAGCCGCTCTCGACATCCCTGCAACCGGCTATCTTAAAAACATCGAAAACGCGTCGACGGATCTGGGCAGCAGCTTTAAGTATGCCCTGTCCTCGGTGGCCGCGGGAAATTTCGATGGCAACACCGGCGGGTTGGCGGCTCAGACCGCAATGGTATACACCTCTGACTACAGTACAAACGGCGGGCTCTATCTGCGCTTTGGAAACGCGAAAAGCGGAAGCTACGGCAACAACGCAAAAGAGCTCTTGTCCACAACCAGGCA
Organism: uncultured Oscillospiraceae bacterium; assembly: GCA_964408195.1. Lineage (GTDB taxonomy): Bacteria > Bacillota > Clostridia > Peptostreptococcales > Anaerovoracaceae > UBA1426. The sequence goes on from CAYOYO010000063.1 coordinate 3,178, forward strand.
GATCGGTAACCCGACGCTGACTTACGAAAGCAAGCCTGTGGAGAATTTTGCCGAAGCTCCCTATCAGCTTCAAAACTACCTTCAGGTAACCACCGGAGACTGGAACGGTGACGGCTTCGATGAAGTTGCCGCCTATATCCCGGAAAAGGGCAACTCCCGTATTGTGATCTATGCCCTGCAGCTGACCAACGACGATAACAGAGAAACCGCATATCTGAATGCGTCCAAGTGGTCGGTGGTGTGGACCTATTACCTCCGGGAGGGAGATGTGGTCTCCAATATGGTTTCTCTTGTCAGCGGAGATGTGAACCAGGACGGAACCGATGACCTTGCCGCCACCTGGGGATATTACTACGGCCCGACTCAGAACTTAGGTTCCACTGCGGTAGTCATGTTCGGAGCCAAGGGCACTGCAATGCTCACCGCTTCCCAGCAGTTTAGCCTGACCTATGGCAGTTCAAATATCGTCCGGGCTTCCTTCGACTTCGGCGATATGGCCGGCAGCGATGAGGATGTACTGATCCTGTGCGGCCAGTCGGATGCGGACCTCAAGGATGGCAACACCAATACCCGGTATGTAGGTCTGTACAGCTGGAACGGTACCGAATTTGTTTCAAATGTATACCAGAATTTCGACCTGTTTGCGAAGGAGGACAGCACCTACATCTGGCCCGCAATGTCTGCACACAACGATAAATTCTATTCGCTGCCTCTCTGCACAGCGAACACCGGGCTCATCTCCCAGGGCATCGGCCGCGGAGGGGATCTCCTGTATTTCGACAGCCTGATTATTGAATATACCGAAAATGGCCTAAGCATTAAGGAGGCCTGGGACAACACGGGGGCCATGCAGCAGGACACGGCAAATTGCGTGGAATATGTGGAGTACGGCGCTGTGGCCGGTGACCTTACCGGGCAGACAGGCGCCGGGGCGCTGATCACCATGACCCAGACGCTGAGCTCCAAGTCAGAAAATACCACCGCATCTTATATGGTGACGGGGAGCCATCTGGAGCCGGTGATCTCCTGGAATTACTACTATCAAAACTGGCTTTACAAGCTCTTTAATATCAAAACCTGGTATCCCTACATCAGTAGTTATAGAACCGTTGCCGACAGCGCAACGGTAAACGTAGGCTATGAGCAGCTTATCATGGGCAAGGCCTACATGGTGTCTGTGGACCCGGCAGATCCCAATCCGGCCACTTCTTATAAACGCATCCCGCAGGATTTCTCAACCGCTTTGTGCCTTGCCAACACGGACAAGGATTCCAGCTACATGAATTATACCGGCGAACACTACTATACCTACACGGATCCGCAGGTTCTCGCAGTTCTGGCCTCGCCTCCGTATTTTAAAGACCTCATGGACCGGGATGATCTTTCAGGCAACTATTCCGAATCCACCACCAGCTATTCCAGCACCGCGGGCTCCGGCGGCGGAAGCAATGTATCCGCTACATTATCCCTGGGCGCCTATGTTTCCTATGAGCAGGACATAGAAGTTTTTGGTGTAAAGATTGCTTCGGTCGAAGCGGAAGCCAGCATCATGGCAAACTTCACATATGAGACAGAGAAAATCTCGACGCTGGAACAGACCGTCACCTACAATGCAGCAAGCGGAGAGGACATGGTAGCCTTTTACTCCATTCCCATGGAAATTTATGAATACGAATCCTACATAGCCATCGGCAACGGACGTTATAAAAAGGTACTGACTACCGTCAATATCCCCCACGAAGCAGCCGTCCGGCTTCTGTCTTTGGATGAATACGAATCCATTGCCGAGGACTACAAGATCCTGCCTTCCATAGCGGACAATGTCCTGACCCATACCCTGGGGGATCCGGTGACATACCCGTCAGGAACCGCTGGCTATGATGTGATCGCTCAATTTACCGGAACGCCGTCAGCTGTCGGCTTCAGCAGCACGGGTGGCGGTTCGGGCATCGCTCAGGAAATCGCCATGTCCACGGAGAGAAGTACCGCCTTCTCTGCGTCAGCCGCAGTTGAGGCAAAAGCCGGCGCCGGCGCCGGAGGCTTCAAGGTGGGTGTTATCGCAGGCGCGGAAGCTGGCGCCGGAATGGTTCAGATCTCCACCAACGGAAGCTCCTTCTCCGGAGAGATGCAGAACATGCCTATTGAAGCCCAGCCCTTCGGATACAATATGAATTGGCGGATCTTCTGCTACAAATACAGCGACGGAAAGACCTCCTTCCCGGTGGTCAGCTACATCGTCAGCGATGTGTTTAATCCGTCTCCGCTACCTGATGACTTCGAGCAGGATATCGCAGCCACCACCGCTGATTCTGTCACACTTCGCTGGAGCTATGACAAATTGGTAGCGGGCTTCAAGCTCTACCGCTATTATGAATTCCCGGACGGCTCCGGCAGCTATGAAATCGCTTATGTTCCCTTTACCGACGCGGTAAGCTATGACAGCGACACGGGCACCTATTACTTCAGCTATGTGGATAGTGGCCTTAGCCCCTATACAGAGTATCTTTACCAGATCCAAACCATGTCGGCCACTGATCCCAAACAAAGCATTTACAGCGAGCCCATGAGTTATCGCACCAAGACGGAGGTGGGTTACCCAGTCATGACCTACAGCGGGCTTTCCGAGCTGGGCCAGCTGCCTATCTACCCCGATGCCGAGGGAACGGTGACGATAACAGTGGAATCCGCTTCGGACTACAGCGGATTGAGCTATCAGTGGCAGAAACTGGTTGACGGAAGCTGGGTAACACTTTCCGGCAGGACTACTCCCACGCTGACCATTTCCAATGCGCGCTCTGCAGACGACGCAACCTACCGCTGCCGCGTCAACTGTATTTATTATGATGAGAGCACTGCTTCCAACTACTACATATCAGCCTACTCCGACCCGATCACCACCGCTTATTCCAAACGGACCCCTACTGCAAGCATCTTTACGGCAGCCGAAGCAGTCACCACCGGTGATGGCGGTGTCACTCTGAAAGGCCTGACAGCCAATATCGAACTGCATTCGGCCAATGCAGGTCATGCAACTGCCCCCACCGGATATGTCACCTTTACAGTCAAGGGAACCGACTATTATTACAGTGAGACCGCCCGACTGGCTACCTCAGCCACTACAAAGAATTTAGGCGGATCGCAGAAATATTATTCCACCGCCTCGCTTTCGGTCCCGTCCATGCCTGTGGGTGTTTACACCGTCACCGCATACTACAGCGGCAGTGTTATTTTTAAGGATATGGATACACAAAGCGGCGTTCTTGTCGTAGTGGGCGACGGGTCGGCATATCAGCTGGCTTTGTCCGACACCGGCGGAGGCAGCGCCATAACGAAGTTTAATTACAGTGATAATATCTGGCCGTCGGTAAAATCCATCAGCAAGGATTTGGACGGAACCATAAAGGCTACCCCGGTGGGAGGCGCCACCTACAAGCTTGTAGATGCCAACGGAGTATCTCCGGTCATTACGAACTTTACCTCCGGCAGCCCGACACCCAATATCGGAAGCTATACGCTGCAAGCCTATGTAGGCGACGATCTGGTGGCCCAACAGGATTTCACGGTGGGGAAAAAGCAAATTACCGTCAGCGTGGAGGATAAAACGAATATCAGTACCTCCGATGTGGAGGCAAATCCCCCGGTGATCAGATCCAACCAGTTGACCACAGAGGCGCTTGCGGCACTGAAGCTGACATACATAGCCATTAACTCTGCGGGCAACCCAGCCGACCTGAACAACAGCACCGACCCCGGAAATTACACTGTTACAGCCTGTACCAGCCCTGCGACTCCTGTAGATCTTTACAACAACTATAGCATTACTTATGAATCGGGAGCCTATGTGATCATCGGCGCGACCTACATGTTGACTGCAGTGGCCGCTCCCTATGAGGATCTGTCCGGGTCAAGGCCGGTGGGCACAGTGGGCATCAGCAACGCGCCCCAGACCTATGCCAATTATACATCCGGTACCCCCGTGGTGTTGTACGCAACGCCGAATGCAGGCTATCAGGTGGACACCTGGACAGCTAAGTTTGCTAACGGCTCCACTGATACTCAGGACGGCGGGGGTACTTACGTAGTGACTACCCAAGCCCAGACTGTGACCGTCACAGTGACCTTCAAACCCGCGGCCATCAGGCTTTTCACCGTATCACAGCCCTCTGAAGGAGGCAGTATCGTCTGCGCTGATGAATATTTCGACTCCGGCGCTTTTGTGAGTTACGGCGCGGAATACTCCTTTACCGCTATTCCAAAGCCCGGATATCATTTCAGTAAATGGCAGACATCCTCCGGCGGCATCACGACCACGTCCTCCGGCACTCCCGGAGTGGACGGCTCCAACAGCCTGAATGTTACGGTAGGGTCCACTTCCGCTACCCTGTACGGGGTGTTTGAACGTGATACCTACACACTGACGCTGACCGGGGATATTACAGCCTACTATATGCTTGACGATGACGGAGATTCCACCACGCTACCGGTGAAGAGGACCATCGCCAGCGGCGGCTCTGTTGCCGGAGATACGGAGATCACCGTTGAACCCAAGACCGGTTATCAGGCTGCAGAGGGCGCAACCTTCATCGTTGATGATGTGGCCACTGCGAATACATCAAGCTATAAATTCTTCATCACTGAGAATACCACAGTGTCTCTTGAGACGGTCCGCAACAGCTATGCCGTCACGGTAACTACGTCCGTCACGGGGGAAACGGCGGATGGCTCCGTTGCAGCCTCTGTGGGCGGAGCACCCGCTGATTCCGAAGCCCTTACCTCCGTGCCGGGCGGTTCCTCTCTGACGTTCACCGCCAGAGCTGACCGGGGCTTCGTATTCGACCACTGGGTGCTGGATGGGACAGATCTGCCCACCGGCACGAAGACCCTCACCGTTGCTGCCCTTGGCAACAATGCGGAGGTCACCGCCATCTTCTCAGCTAACACCGAATATACCGCTACCGCAGTGGTCAGCGCACCGCTTCGGGGCACCATGAAGTATACTCTACGGGATATTTACGGCGACCTGGTCGGGGAGGCGGATACGGAATTCCCCGCCGGCGGGCTCGCGGTATATAAGGGAGAAAGCATCGTCCTCTCCGTGACCACTGTCACCGGCAGCATGATGGAACAGTGGGAGGTAAACGGTGGCAACACCTATACCACGCAGAAAACCTTCACAATCAATACCATCAGCGAAAATATTGATGCTATCGCCTATCTCAAAGCGTCAAGCAGCTATATGGTTTACTTCGTTGCAATGGGCACCACCGGAAGCACCTTGGAAGCCAAAGCCGATGCCGCTGCCATTTCTTCGGGCAGCATGCAGTTCGGCGGCAGCGAGATGATCTTCTCGGCGACACCGGCAACAGGATTTATGGTGGACTACTGGACGGTGACCAATGGCGACCTGGCTGCCACTGAGGCGGATGACTTCACGGATGAATTTGGAACGCCGTCCTGCGAACCTAACCTCACCATCGATCCCCTGCGGCAGAATATAACAGTCAGGGCTTATTTCACAACGCTTTTAACCAACACCGTTAATCTCCCCGGCACGTCTGAGATGGGCGACAGCGCGATCACCTATGTCACGCCGGTCCTGCCCACCGAGAGCGGCGACTGCGATGCTACCACTAAGGAAGTGCGCAGCGGCGGTACCGTCCGGATGACATTCTCACCCGGTGCCGCCTATGAGACCAATGTAGAACAAATAGAGTCTGCCCTTGAGGCCCAAGTGAATGCTGACGCGGTGGTTACGGTAGCAGAAGCAGGTGGCGTGTATACAGCGATGGTGGCAAACCTGAAGGAGGATATCACCCTCACCGAAGATCAGCTCTTCTATGACCGGCTTTACTCCATCACCGTGCCTTCCGGAGTAGCCACATCCCTGGCCAGTGCGAGTGAAGGTGATACCGTGACTCTGACCGTGACGCCGGCCAGTGGCTATTTTCTGACGGAACTCACTCTGGACAACGGGACCCTCAATGAGACGGTTGCATCTGACCTTTTGGTTTATACCTTTGAAATGCCGGCTTCTCCTGTTACCGTGAGCGTTGTGTTCACCTATCACAGTGGAGGCGGCGGAGGTGGCGGGGGCGGAGGCGTCGTCCCGGTAGAAAAGGAGACCGTTCCCATCCCGTCCTCCGGCAACGGAGTCAGCCTGAGCGTTTCCGCTTCTGTGACCGATGGAATCGCGCTGCTCACCTTGGGTGATACGCTGAATCAGATTCAAACACTATCCGGAAGACTGGTCTTTGACCTCTCCACTCTTGAAAACGTATCGGGAGTCACCCTCCCCGCCCAAACCTTCGGTGCAATCTCCGGCGCAGGAGGAGTGAATGAACTCTTCATTTCCCTGCCGGAGGCATCCATCACATTCGACACCGCAGCAATTACCGCAATCGGTGCCACAAGCGGCGATGTAACCCTCACCGCGGAGCTACTGGATCCGGATTCTCTCTCAGCCGAACAGCAAGCGTTGATCGGCGGCAGGCCGGTGCTTGATCTTACCCTTACCGCCGGCAGCCAGATTTTGTCCGATTTCGGAGCGGGAAGCGTAGAGGTTGCAGTTCCCTATACCCTTGATCCGGGCGAAGATCCCGACTCGGTGGTTGTCTGGTATCTGAGTGACAAGGGAATTCTGGAATCCGTCACCGGGCAGTATGATTCCTTGCACCAATGTGTGGTCTTTACCACCGACCATTTCTCGAAATATGTGATTGGCACCATGCCATTTGGCGACGTAAGCCGTGAAAAGTGGTATTTTGACAGCGTCTCCTTTGCCTATGCAAACGGCCTGTTCTCCGGAATCGAGAAAACTATCTTTGGCCCAGATGCGTCCATGACAAGGGCCATGCTGGTCACCGTGCTCTGGCGGCTTTCGGGAGAACCGGCAGCGGGAAGCAGCACCTTCCGTGATGTTGCAGACGGCGATTGGTATAGTAAAGCCGTTGCTTGGGCCTCCGGCAACAACATTGTGAGCGGTTACGGCGATGGACTCTTTGGCGCCAAGGACACGATTACCCGGGAACAGATGGCACTGATACTGAAGAACTATGCCGCGTATAAAGGTTATGATAATTCCGCCACGGCCAATCTCAACCTCTTTACCGACAGCGGGAAAATCAGCAGCTGGGCGAAAGCCGCCATGCAGTGGGCAAATGCGGAAGGTTACCTCACAGGAACCGGCAGCGGCGTGCTCAATCCGAAAGGCAACGCTACGCGCAGTCAGGTGGCTGCAATCCTGGAGCGGTTTATCATGAACAGGGCAGAGTAAAACCAACCACGGGAAACGGCCACGGGGACAGACCCTTTGTCAGGAAAACCTGACAAAGGGT
>CAYOYO010000064.1:0-1684 GCA_964408195.1 uncultured Oscillospiraceae bacterium
ACCTGAAAGTACACGGTCTGCGCGATGAAAAGCAGGGTAAGCACGCCCAGCAGGATGCCGGCCAGCAATTCATTGGTTTTCGGCGAGAAAAGACTGGCTATCAGGGAACAGGCCAAGCCCACAGACACGGAAAAAAGGCCAGTGTACAGGATCCCCGTCAAGTCGGTTTCCTCGAAACAGGCCATTTTTACAATGGTCTCCATATAAAAAATAGCTATGGGGAAAAACAGATACAATAGGCGTAAATCTTTGCCAAAAGTCCTCTTCTTCCAGTCAATTCCTCTGTGAACCTGCTTTGTTTCCGGCATTCTACCTTCCTCTGTTACATAGACTGCTCCCCGGTGGCCAATCTATTCCCCCTATCACAAATAATATGCTTAAATCAGATTTTTATCGATATATTTTGTCAACCTCCCCAGGCAGTTCACATAGCAGCCGAATTCGTTGTCATACCAGCCGAATATCTTTGCATGGGTGACAGGCAGGTTAAGATCCTGTGCCGTTTCTATGCCGTAGGCTTTCAGGGTGTTTGCATCCAGTGACAGGAAACCGGTCCTGGTATGGTTCTCATGGCCTTCGATGACAATAGCAGCCTCCCTTCCCATCAAATCCGTTGACACATTCTGTTCTTCGCTGTAGAGAAGCAGTCCCTTCTGGGCTCCCGCTGCAGCCTTTCGGTACAGATCGTTGATAAATCCACGATGGATGATAGGATCTCCGCTGGCTGTGAGTTCCGTACGGAAGGTGAGATTCAGGGAGATCAGGGACACTGTGCTGGTTGGGACACGGATAGAATCCGCCATGAAGCCCACTCGTTTGATTTCCGGCAGAATCTCTTCCAGCGCGATAGCGGCACCGGTGGAAGTAGGTATGATGTTATTGAAAACCGAACGGTTTCTCCGAAGATCCTTGCTTCCCGCTCCCGGAGGGGCATCCAAAATATTCTGGTTGTTTGTTGCCGCATGAACCGTAGTCATGGAAGCGGTGATGATTCTCGACGTTTCCTCCGTATCCAGCAACGGTTTCACCATATGCGCAAGTCCCGTGGTGGTGCAGCTTGCCGCGGAAATGATATGATGCTTCATGGGATCGTAGGTAAAATGGTTGACGCCGTAAACCAGCATTGTGCTGTCCTCCGGCATCTTTTGGGAGGAATTGCCCATCTTAAAGGGAGCACTTGCTATGACCTTCTCCGCTCCGGCCTCCAGATGGCCCCGCAGGCTTCCCTTTGGATAATCGGCGGGCAGGGCAGGATCCAGAAACTTGCCGGTGCAATCTACCACTACCCTGACCCCAACCTTTGCCCAATCGATATCCCTGGGGTTCCTAGCCTTTTTCAACACCCTCACCGGGATGCCATCCATTTCCATGATACACTCGGATTGATCCACAACCTTTACATCGCAGCTCTTACCAGAAAAACCGTAAAGAAACCGGTCCAGGGTTCCATAGGTGGAGTCCGTTGTCAGGTATTGGACAATATCATCAATCTTCCTTCCGATCTCCCGACCTGCATTGATGACAATTCCGTCGTAATGTTTCAGATTCAGATGATTCCAAAGGGTCAGCTTTCCAATCCGCCCGATTCCGTTGATCCCCAGTATCCTCTTGTTGGGTAAATGCATATTCATTTCTTTCCTCCTGTAAAATTAGTTCTTCTCTTTTATTCCAGCCACGGGGACAG
>CAYOYO010000064.1:1784-10482 GCA_964408195.1 uncultured Oscillospiraceae bacterium
TGGCTTTTACTCGGTTTGGATTTCATAGCGTCCTTCATAGACATTGCCTAAATCCCCATCCATGGAAATCTCATCTCCTGCGCGGAATACATGCCCATTGATGACACAGGTCTTTTCCTCTTCATTTACCCTAAGCCCCTTGCAGTTGACGATGCAGACTTTTCCAAGCCCCGCAGCGGCTACAGCCGCGTGAGATGTGGTCCCGCCCTTTCCGGTAATCAGACCGTCACAGTTGAAGATCAGAGGGATATCATCGGGAACCGTATCCGGTCGCACCAGGATGACCTGATTTGATGGGTCTTTCCGCTTGAACACCTTCAAATCTTTCATATCAAAAGCCAGTACACCGGAAAGGACTCCGCTGCTGACCCCTATTCCCCGTCCCACCAGCTTCATCTCATGACTTGCCTTGACAAAGGAAGTGCCGGACTTTTGCTTCTTGAAATTCTGGTTTCTGGTCTGGAGAATATACAGGTGCTCCGGTTGATCCGATTCAAAGGTAAATTCGATTTCTTGGTGAACGAACCCATGTTGCTCGATCAGCAGCTTTGCATAATCGATCAGCGCCTCATAGATACGGGGAAATGCAGATTCCAGAGAGAGGCTGCTGTCCGTGTAGTATTTCTTCCGCTGGTATTCTGTAATGGGAAGGGTGTTGACCAGGCCGGCCACCACGTCCTCCCCCTGGCTGCAAAGAGCAAAATCTCCGTAGAGATTGATCCCCGAATGGCCGTTGAAAGGACTGTTGGTAAAGACTACCCCGGTACCGGAACTGATGGACAGGTTTCCCAGTGCCATCTGCTGGACCAATACGGCTGTGCCCCACTCGTCGGCGATCTGCATGTGGTTGCGGTAGTAGATGGCACTTTTGGAAGACCAGGAGTCCAAAACGCTTCTGATTGCCTGCTTCAGCTGAAGGAAGGGATCCTTTTCAATATCGATGCCTTTGTCGATGAGAAGCTGCCTGTAATCATAAGCAATCTTTTTCATCTGCTCATTGGTGAACTGGATTTTCAGGTCCACCCCCCAACGGTCCTTGTGATCTAAAATAACCCGGTCAAACGTGTCCCTCTCAATGCCGTAGGCCATACCCCAGCTTTGTAGGAAACGGCGATAGCAGTCCCAGGCAGTCCACCCGTAGCCTTTTTTTCTGCTCAGGGTTTCTGCGATCTCATCGTTCATCCCCACATTCAAGAAGGTCTTCATTGCTCCGGGCATGGATATGGAAGAACCCGACCTAACCGAAAAAAACAAGGGGTCGTTGGAATCTCCGTAAGTTTTCCCGGCAGCCCGTTCCATCTCCTTGATATTGGCAGCAATCATCCTGTCGAACTCCTGGCTGATATAAGGATGTTTATGAATGATATCCTTGTGCCTGAAAACCTCTGTTGTCAGCACAAAGCCCGGTGGCACCGGAAACCTGTAGCGGATCAGTTTCTTGAGAAAAAATGCTTTCGCACCTAGGAAGACCGGATTGTCCATTTCCTCCGATGTTTGATCCAGACGACTGAATGTGAGGTCCGGATCATAGGTCATCATGCTCTCTATAAAAGAGTGGGGATAGTTATCCAGCATGCTGCGCAGGCTACCCAGGGTATTGGTGATAAAGTTATCCAGGTCCTGGACAAGAAAGGCAGAAGCAAGGTTTTCTCGCAGGAATTTTTCCGATTCCATATAATAAAACTGTCGTTCCTCCGTTTCGGACCTGCCCTTTTCCGAGGGAAAGACCTGAGGTATGATCCGTTTTAACGAGTTCTCATATACATCAAAAAAGTATTCATTGATGATCTGTTTGATATCCTGGGCCATGAACTGAAAGATGTTCATATATTGATCCAGCGAAAAGCTGGGCGATGTCAGGCTGAATTTCAACATATCCAGGTGGGAGTTGAACCCCTGGTTGTAGATGCCATCCAGTTCCAGACCGATGCGAAACAGCTCCAATGTATCGTAGATATGGCGGAAGGTCTTAGCTGTAATGTACTCGGGATTTATCCTGTGCAAGAGCTCTACCATGAGCTTTGCCGCTGTCTTTTCCAGCCGGTACATCATGCCTAATGCTTCAAACTTCGGCTCAATATACTGCCCGTACATGGAGGGAATCCCCGCCGCAATGTGGCGCTTGTAGTAGATGTTTTCAAGGGCTTCGCTTTGTCTTGTATCCAATATGGTCCTCTTCAGTTGGTTCATGAAGGCATAAATCTGGAGGATTGCCTCCTTAATGTTTCCCTTTTCCAAAGCCTCCTGAAGCAGGACGAGTTTATCTTCGGAGCACAGGCCGCTGCCCCTCAGCACAGAAAGCACATCCTCGGATTCCAGCGAGTATTTCTCGGAAAGCAAGGTGTACACTAAAAAGAGGTAAACGATCCGCTTCTTATGCCGTTTACTTCCGGAAGACATTTGAGAGAGGGCGGCCTCAATGTCCTCGATTTCCGCAGATAGAAGCTCCCGGGGGGTGGCTTTCATCTTCTTGCAGAGCCCTTTCATGATCTCATGAACCGGAGCAAACCATTCATTTTCGCTGCCGAGCCATTCATACACATCGTCGGGAACCAGACCCTTCAGGTTCTCCCGGATGCCGTCATTCCAATATTCTATGATCTTTCTGGTCAGCAGAATGTGGGTGTTGTTGCTCTCCGTGTGGGTTTGTTTCCGAAGAAAATGAATGAGCCTGTCTTTGCGCATAGAAAGCTCGTCGATGGCCGTGGAAATCTCGCGCAACTTTCCCTCTGCTCCGATATCACGGAAATATACGGGAAAGATCCGGGCCAGCTGTTTCATCTCCCGGTATACGGGACCGATATCCGCGTTGAGGAGCTTTGTCACATCCCTTTGGAACAGGTCCGTGTCCGAGATAAAGATCCCACCCAACTTCAGATTTACGATGAGGGCGGCCAGAAGCTCCCGCATTTCGGAAGGGGCGTACTCAATGAGCTCCAGCCACACCCGGATATTCTTCACATGGTTTGTGTTGACCCGGATCTGCCAGTCGCTGTTGAGGGTGATGGCGCCGGGATAGTTGAAGCCCAGCTTGACCAGACCTTTAATGAAATAGGCGATAATGGCCTGATCTCCCGTATCTATGACTTCCCGGCCCAGCGTTATGATACAATCCAGCACTGTACCACCGTGCTCAGCATTGAGCTCTCGAAACTGCTCCATAATCGTGTCGAGAAACCCTGTGATATCATCACGGTCAAGCTCTTTGAAAACATTTCGAAGGTTCCGGTTCATGTCGTAGAGCAAATGGTCGTTCAAATGAGCCATGCCCGGCAGATGCAGGAGATAATACAGATAATAGATGGTTTCCAGGTAGGATAAAAACCGCTCGGTGAAGCTTCGGAAATAATTGGAGATATCGTTGTAGAACATCAGGCTGCTCACTTTTTTCCAATCGTCCGCTTTGGCCAGATCTTCCCTGAGTCTGTCAAAGAAAGGCTTTCCTATTTCACTCACAGACACGGCATCCATCTGATGAAAGAGGTGCTTCTTTGCCCGAAACCATTCCTCCGCTTTGGAGGAAGCTTCCCAGTAATCAATGCAGCGTAACAGCAAATCTGCCGAAAGCTCTGTGAGAGTTTTGGCGAATGCCGGCTGCTGTGCGATCTTATTCAGATAGGTCTTGAAGTAACCGGAATTCCGGATATAAAGCTGCTGATGCTTTGTAAGGGTGCCGCGGATCAAGTCAATACAGCGCCAGATAATGGACTCGGGATAATTCTCAAGATTGGCTAGCCGGTCCATGAACTTGATCAGGGTTTTGATCAGCTGTTCCCTGGAGGCTTCCTCCATCTCCGATTCGAAGAGACCGTAAAAGATATCCACCAGTACAGAAAGGGCCTTCTCGCCGTCTTCCGCAGCGTTATAGAACCACAAGTCTGTCAGACAGATATTATGAAGTGCGTCGATGACATATTGGTCGTTTCTGTATTTGTGATTCAGCTCAGTGATGAATTCACGGGTACGCTTGTTGATCCCCCACTTTGAGGCGGAGAGATTCAAAAACCACTGCTGTTCTTCAGGGATTTCTATCTCCGTGTCCCGTGTTCTTGCAAGGTTCGCTTCTAACGCTTTGGATGAAAAGCCTTCCGACATTTTATTTCTCCCGGCAATAAAAATAACTTATGCTTTGGCCGCTATGGAACGGATCGTGCTGAGAGTCCGATCGATATCGCCCTGTGTGCAGTAGGGAGCCAGTCCCAAACGAACCAGGCCTCCTGCCTCCCGCAGTCCCAATACATCTATGATTTCCACAGCATAGTAGTCGCCGTCCCATGCATTGATTCCTTTCGCACCAAGGACCTTCGTAACATCGGAAGCCAATCTGCCTTCCATTGTAAATACTACGGTGGGTGTTCTGGGCTGGCCTTCCGCCGGTCCGTATACGGTGACGCCGGGGATCTCCCGGAGGCCAAACCGCAATTGCCTGGCCAGGCCTTGCTCATAGTGATCAATGGCCTCCATGCCTGCAACCACATTCCTTCTTCTTCCGGTCAGACCCTTGACTTCATCCTTGAAAACATCCACATAGTTTTCTCCAATAGAGGCGATGAAATTAACGGCTTCCGTAACGCCCACCAGAAGTTCGTACTGGGGCGTACCCATATGAAGCCTGCGGGGACCTGTGGCGATATCTTCGCACATGACATTATAAAAGTCCAGCTCCTCCAAAAGTTCCTTTTTCATATAAACCACACCAATGTGAGGGCCAAACCATTTATAAGCGGAGCATAGCAGAACATCCGTATCGATATCCTTCACATCAACGGGAAAATGCGGAGAGTAGTGAACAGCATCTACCACAGTGATTGCGCCCACCTCATGAGCCATAGCAATCATTGTCTTCACATCGGTGACAGTTCCAAGCCCGTTGGAGGCCCAGTTAAGAGCTACAACCTTGGTTTTGGGGGAGAGTTTTGCTTTATAGTCCTCCATATCCATCTGCTGAGTTTCCAGGTTAATCTTCACTACCTTTACCGTGAACCCATCCTTACCCAGCTGAATCCAAGGCGCACTGTTGCAACGGTGCTCCATTTCGGTGGTAAGAATCTCGTCGCCGGGCTTTAGCTTTCTGGCAAGGGCATGGGCCAGATTAAAATTATTCTGGGTGGAGGAGCAGCTAAATCCAATTTCGCAAGCTTCGCTTCCCAGAAGATCTGCAGCAGCCTGGCGAGCCTCCTCTTCTAAAATCTCACCAAGCATTCCCGCCTTAAAATAGCCCCCTTCATTTGCGTTTTCTTCGATTAAATACTTGGTAATGCGGTCAATGACCCGCTGGGGCACCTGAGTTCCGCCGGGAGCGTCCAGATATGCGATGGGAGAGCCGCCGATTTCCATCCGGCATGCCGGGAATTGTGCACGAACTGCCTCTACATCGAATTTAAATTCCATCCTAAATACCAACCTTTCTTATCGATCGTTTTAATTTGCTCTTTCCTTCTTTTGTATTGGGCTCTTGCCTTCCCGTGAGGGATAATCATGATATTTGCTTTCATTTATGCTGCTCACAATAGAATTCCGATATATACATTGTAGCATCAAAGTTTGCCCGATTCAATGGGACACATTTGTTTCGAATGGTTTCTGCTGCACAAAATGAGCCAGGGGGACAGACCCTTTGGCCGGAAAACCGGTCAAAGGGTCTGTCCCCCTGGCTCATTTTTACTACTGTTATTCTTAAATTGTCTCGTAATCGGAAAGGAATTTCACCAGAAGCTCCACGGTGTACTCCATGTCTTTCAGGTTCACAGTACCCACTGCGGTATGCATATACCTCTGGGGAATGCAAACGCCTCCGGCCAGTACTCCTTCACCGGCCATGGATGCAGACCAAGCGTCCGTGCCGCCTCCCGTCATAACCTCTCTCTGGAAAGGTATGTTGTATTTCTTCGCAGTGTCGATGAGCTTTCTGGTAAGCTTTCTGGGCACATTGTTACCTGTAGCCCCCAAGATGGGATCCCAGTCATAGAATTTAATGCCGGGGCCCCCACCCATGACCTCTGAGCATTGGCGTTCTTCTACACCGGGAGTCCCTCCTGTCAGCGTCACATCCAGCGCCAACATGAGCTCCGGTTTAAACCGGTTGGCCACGGGAGCACCGCTTCGCATGCCCACCTCTTCCATTACGGACCCTGCCATACAGATTGTAGGGAGGATATCAAGGCCCGAAAGGCGCCGCATGACCTCCACCATCACCGCGCATCCGGACCGGTTGTCCACCGATTTCCCCGTGTAATATTTCCCGTCATTGAGGAGATAGCCTTCCCTGTGAAAGCCCACATAATCTCCGATCTGGACACCCAGCGCCAGAGTTTCTTCACGGCTCTCTGTTCCCAGATCCAAATAAAGTTCCTCTATTTTTAAGACTTTCTCGTGTTCCTCATCTGTCATAATATGGGAAGGTTTTGACCCGGTGACTCCGTATACCATCTTACCGCTATCCGTTTTAATGACCATATCCTGATTCACCGCTGTCCGATCGTCGTGATAACCCACGGGCAGAAAGCGAACCAATCCATTGTCCTCAATGTAGTTTACGATAAACCCGATCTCGTCCATATGGGCAGAGATAAGCACTCGCTTGTCCCGACTGCGCCCGTATTTTATAAACATCTGATTCCCAAGGGGATCCTCCAAGAACTCGTCGTAGAGTCCCTCCATCTCCTGTCGAAGCACAGCGGCAACGTTTTCCTCATCTCCGGATACGCCAAAAGCGTTGTCTAACAGATACAAACTCTTATACAAGGTATTTTCCTTCATTTTTTTCTCCTTTTGAGCAGCGATCTGCAACTATGATCCCTGCGGTAGCCTGTCAAGAAACCGGTTCTTTCCGTTTCGTAAAGATGCCGGTTTCTACATGAGGAATCCTGCGATGATGTATAGTATAAAAGCGGCGCCTCCCGAGATCAGGGCATATGGCAGAGTCGCCATCATCAGTTCTCCCGGCCTGATCTGACACCCTTGGGAACACAGTATAACACCGTCACCGTAGAGGCAGGTATTGCTCCCGAAAGCGGCTCCCGAGAATACGGCGGCAGATGCAAGAATGGGATCTACATTCATGGCGGTGGCCAGAGGCACTACGATGGGCAAAATGATAGCAGCCAGATCCCAGAAGCAACCTGTGGCGTATGCATAAATGGCACATACCACGAAGACAGCTGCCGGAAGGAAAGCGCCCTTCATGATGGGTTCCGTTACCGAAATCACATATTCGGCCAGCAGGAGGTCCGTATTCGCTGCCTGAACAGCAAACGCCAGGACGGACAAAATCAATACGAAGCCCATGCTGATAACCCCGTCGTAGCAGCAGGTAAGCAGATCCTTTATGCTCAGTCTTTTCTCCAGTGCATACAAGATCAGAGCGGATATCACTCCAAACAGTGCACCCATCAGGACATCGGTGCCAGTCAATAGTGTGGCCGCAATCATAACTACAAGAGGAACAAGAAATGCCCAGGGAGCAGCTTTTCGCCCGTCTTCATCTTCGGTGCCCAAAGCGCTCTCTATTACAGAAAGGTCTGTTCCCTCAGGAAATACCTGACCCGTGGCCTCCGCTCTAAGGGTATCTCTTTTAATAGGTCCCAGTTTGGGCAATATTCCCATCACTTGCAGAATCACTACCAGCACAGCCAGCCATCCGTAGAACACCAAGGGAATAGCGCTGATATAAGCACCAATCCCTGTCCCGTCTGCACCCACAATGCCCTCATTTTCAAGAAGCGCACCAAAAAATACAGCCCAGGAGGATAAGGGAATCAACACGCAGACCGGGGCAGCCACGCTGTTAACGACATAGGCCAGTTGCGTCCTAGGAATGGCGAGACGGTCTGTGATTCCTTTCATCGTCGTCCCCACGGCAAGGTTGTTCAGATAATCATCCAGGAAAATAATGATACCCAGGATAATGGTGCCGAACATGGCCTGCTTCTTCGTATGTATGTATTTCCCTGCCCAGAGTCCAAAATCCTGTACGGCACGGGAACGCTCAAACAGTACGATGAGCATGCCAAACATGGCAATTACCAAAACGAGCCACTGCAGTGTCTCGTTGGTCATGGATACGTACAGGTAATTGAACCAGGTACCCAGGAACTCCGTTAATCCTCCGGCCAGGATGAGGGCACCCACGGAGAGACCGCACACCATGGCAAATAGTGTACGCTTCGTTGAGATTGCGATTACTAAAATTGTAAATACCGGTAGAACACTGATGATTCCGTAGCCTTCCATAAAACAACCTCCTTGATAAATTATATAATTACCCGCTAAAGTAATTCCAAAAAATTAAATGCTTTTGGTTTGTAAATCCGTTTCTTTTGAATTTTAAGACTATTATAGCGGTTTAATTGTGAAATATCTATCTATTTTTTTCTACAGAGTAAAGCAGAGATAAAACACTCAAAGAAATCAAATTTGTGCTCGCCGCCCTGCGTCTACGTCGGAGTAAGCTACGCTTACTCAAAACACTATACGTGTTCTCTCGGCGCTTTGCTACTCCTCCTTTTCCCCATAAAGCTTTGCTTTTTGGGGGCCCTAAAAGAAATCGACTTGGACCGTGTCGCTAAAAACCATCCCCGATGGTTTTCTTAACGCTCCACGCCCTTTCGGGTTCAAGTCCCTCCGTGCGCACCAAAACAAAAGCACCCAATGGGTGCTTTTGTTTTGGTGCGCACGGAGGGACTTGAACGGAAGAATT
>CAYOYO010000065.1:0-10404 GCA_964408195.1 uncultured Oscillospiraceae bacterium
GCGGGGCACTCAATGTATAATATCTACGTCATTGAAATTGTAGATATTATACCATAGACATGCGTGCTAAGGAACAAAGGTAACTAGAAGATCCGAATCTTGCGAAAAAGTGCTAATGCGCAGATCCTTGTATCTATATCTCAAGCAATGGACAGATTTGTAAACACTCACTGTTTCGAAAGGATGGAAATCAGCCCATGGATAGAGTAGTCGTGATCTGCCCAAGGCCCCCGGGGCAACAATAATTGAAAGAAAGGCGGAACATTGTTGCCTTCTTTGACGCTTAAAACCTGATAAAAACAGTGAAAATAGGCTCATGTATTATGCTCCCGGTATTGCTACAAAATTTGTACATTGATCTTTATGGGAATGGTTTAGAGATTGTGCTTCAGGTATGTCTTCACATATTACAAGATCGGAAAGCAAAGGATAGATGTTTAAGTCAATAAAAATATGTGTATGTCGCATTTTTATTGACTTAAATATATTGAATCTGTAAAATATAGATGTGAGGTGATAGTTATGAAACGAAAAATTGAAGCACAGCTTCTTTCTTGGAAAAACAAGGGTGCGGAGAGGATGCCGCTGATCATAAACGGCGCCAGACAGGTGGGGAAGACCTATACCCTCAGGCAGTTTGGGGAAAGGCATTTTAAAAATGTCGTCTACGTAAATCTGGAAACCAACCAGGCCATCGCGTCATATTTCAGCGACAACATTGCTCCGGAGAAGATAATACGCTATTTGGAGTCTTCGGCAGGAGAAAAAATTATTCCCGGAGAAACCTTGGTCATCTTCGATGAGATTCAGTCCTGTGAGCGGGCAGTGACCTCTCTGAAGTATTTCTGCGAGGAAACGCCGGAGTACCATATCGCTGCGGCAGGAAGCTTGTTGGGCGTCGCCATTAACAGACAGAGCTACTCCTTCCCCGTGGGTAAGGTGGAAACCCTCACGCTGTATCCTTTTGACTTTGAAGAATATCTTTGGGCACGGACAAAGCGCTTATTGTGTGATGAGATCAGAAACTCCTTTGAAAATATGACACCGCTGCCGGGGGCTTTTCATCAGGAGGCCACCGAGTTGTTTCGCGAATACTTGATTGTTGGAGGGATGCCTGCCTGCATTAATGCCTTTTTGAAGCACGGCAGTTTTTTGGACGTGCCCCTCGTGCAAAATGAAATTCTTGACAACTATATCGCGGATATGGCCAAATACGCCAGCAGTACCGACAGCGTCAAAATACGCGCCTGCTACAATTCTATCCCGGCTCAGCTTGCTAAGGACAATAAGAAGTTTCAATACAAGGTTGTTCAGAGGGGTGGGACTTCGATGATATTTGGCACCTCCATTGAGTGGCTAAATTTGGCCGGCGTTGTGCTGAAGTGTCAGAGAATCAGCCAGGCAATTGAGCCTATTCCTGTCTATGCGGATCTGTCGGCATTTAAGCTCTATATGGGCGATGTGGGTCTTCTAGTGATGAAATCCGGTATCTCCCAGCAAACGATCCTCTCCGGCGAGGGCAACACTTTTATGGGCGCCGTGGCGGAAAACTATGTGGCCCAGCAATTGGCCGCCAAGGGTTATAATTTATATTACTGGGAAAGCAACAGCATCGCCGAGTTGGATTTTGTGCTGCAAAAGGGTAATCAAATCATCGGTGTTGAGGTGAAAAAGGGCGAGCACGTCAGGTCTCGAAGCCTCAGCGTTTTTATTAAGGAGTACAAACCAACTTAT
The DNA here is from genome assembly GCA_964408195.1 of uncultured Oscillospiraceae bacterium. GTDB lineage: Bacteria > Bacillota > Clostridia > Peptostreptococcales > Anaerovoracaceae > UBA1426. Next base: position 1,735 of record CAYOYO010000065.1, read on the forward strand.
GCCATCCGACTCTCTCTCAAAAACTTTGGAGAGAAAGACGGACTGAAATCTGTGCCGCTGTATGCCGCATTTTGCATATGAGTGAACAGTGACAATGAACCTCTATGAGCAAATTTTAAGCCTATTAAATAATGAAAATGGGGAGACGAGAACCCGCAACCGGGAAGAAGAGAAATTGAGCCAAATTCGACAAATACATTGAAAATATAATAGCTTTTCAATATAATGGCTTTAGGGTCGAGGCCACGCATCCATAAGGTGAGTCAGAGCCAGGAAGCAAATCTCAAAGAAGGGTCGAGGTCGCAAATCCCAGAGGACACAGGACGCTTTTAACGAGATCATAAATTCACAGGAAAGTTCACAAGGAAATGTGTAACAAAAAGACAGAAGAATCAGCTTAACAGGGAAGATAAGAGGCTGGCTCTTTCTTTTTATCGGAGAACAAGCCAGTCTTTTTCATCGGAGAATTAGTTGGTATGAGATATTTGCAATCGATACAGGAAACTTCATATCTTACAGCCAGCAATGCACCGCAGTACAGGCGAATCATGCGCATTTTTTATAATGAGTATGAGAAGATGCGCTTTCAGCTTTACAAAGAAGATGTCTATGAGTTAATGAAGAAATCCCCGGAATTCGAAGATTATACAATGGATCAGCTGAAACTGGATCTGGAGAGCTTAGTGGCATGGAAGAATTTAACCCCTATTCAGGATCCAAAGAGAGTGTATACAATTGCTGACTATAAGAATAAACAGTACCGCTATTCCATGTCTGAATATGCCGTGGAGATCGAGAGACTGACCGTAAAATTAGAAAACTTGTTTATTGAGAGCGGCAGCCTTCCCACAAATTTGTTTGCCCGCATCAATGAATCTTTAGAGCGGGGAACTGAAATCGGAATAAGGCCACGAAAAGAAATCAACGAATGGTGGCACAATCTGCAAGAAGATTTTAAGAGGTTAAATCAAAATTACCAAGATTATTTGAGAGAGTTTTATTCAGGACGAGCTGACAAAGTGTTGAAATCGCTGGAATTTATACAGCATAAAGACCGTTTCATTTCTTATCTGCAAGACTTCGTTAAGGAACTGCAATTTAATACCACAAGGATAGAAGCCACGTTAAAAAGGGCAGTCATGCCTATTGAAAAAGATCTGTTAGAGTGGGTCATTCAAAGTGAGATGGAAATACCCCATCCTCTCTCAGAACGCCAAGACTCCCTTGAAAGTTATATTCGAGATAACGTCTATGGGAAATGGCAGGCGCTTAAAAACTGGTTTCTTCCCCATGATGGCAGGTTGAGCGAAAGCAGCCAAGTCATGGAAATTACAGATGAGGTAATTCGTAAAATTATACAAAATGCAGCATTGATTGTGCAGTTGCAGAACTGGGGGATCAGCAGAAAGGATGACTATAGAAAGTTCATTGCCTTGTTTTTAAACTGCGGAGATTTGGATGAGGCCCACAAGCTTGCTGCCCATGTTTTTGGTATACAGAACATCAGGCACTACAAAGTGAGAGGTGAGCGCTCTACGGATAGTATTAACAGCAGTGTCTATGAGGAAGAACCGGTGGAATATGCCTTAAAGCCTCGGACGAGAGCCTACCGACCCAGGGTGGATCGAGAGGGATTCGAAAACAAAGCTATGGAAAAGCTGGTGCAAAAGAATATCTATTTGCAGCGCACAGAAGAAGAACGCCGGATGGTGATGAAGTATATAAAAGATAATAGGTTGGATATTTCGACGATCGACGAGTGCATACCCGAGAGCACCCGAACTACACTGCTGAGATGGATTTCGGCTGCCAATACCACTACGACAAAGAGGGGGAGGACGGAGTTTGGGCATGAATATAGACTGGTAAAACAGGACAAGCCCTGTACCTTACATTGTGAAGACGGAGATCTGATCATGCCTGCTTATATTTTTGAATTCAAGGAGGTTCTGCATGAATGAAATAAGGACGCTCCTTGATAATTACTGGATCAACAAGGCGGAGAACAAAGAGCTGTACTATAAAGTCAGGCGGGAAATTACCAAGCCTTCAAGGTTTATCACAGAACAGCTGGGCTGGAGACTGATCAACAATGAACGCATTATAAAGCTTGAAAAAGTTCCTGCTCATGCGGAAAGCTTTATGGGCATCGATGACTTCTTAGATGTAAGGGATTATTGCATATTATGCATTATACTGATGTTTTTAGAAGACAAGGAAAACAACGAACAGTTCCTGCTTTCTGAGCTGATCGATATGCTGGAGACCCAGCTGGCAGAGTATATGGAGGTAGACTGGACTAAGTTTGTTCAGAGAAAATCCTTGGTTCGCGCCTTGCAATTTGCCGAGAAGATGGGCATGTTGGTTGCTTACGAAGGCAGCAGCGACAGCCTTTCTACCGGTATCGGACACGAAGTGCTATATGAGAATACCGGGCTTTCGCGTTACTTCGCAACGAACTATAGCTATGATATTGGGGGAATTGAATCATATCGAGACTTTGAAACGAGGCAGCCGGAGGAAGCGGAGTCGAGCAGGGGGCACTTCAGGGTCAACAGAGTGTATCGCCAGCTGGTATCAGCACCGGCAATGTACTGGAAGGAGTCCAATGACCCGGATTCCGTATATGTCAAGAACCAGAGACAGTGGGTACAAAAATACCTGAACGACTATCTGGGAGGCCAGCTTCATATTCATAAGAATGCGGCCTTCCTAGTGATGGATGAAGACGATTGCTTTGGCGATAGACATCCCAGAGACGCAATGCTACCGGAAATTGTACTGATCGTGTGTGAGGAAATTCGAAACAAAGTGAATACGGGTGCCTGGGTCAAAGGATATGACGAGTGTGTTCCTATTACCCGGAATCAATTTAAAGAGCTCATCAGCGAATGCAATAGAAAGTATGGGGCTGCATGGAGCAAGGAATACCGTGAAATGGACTTACCTAAGGTGTCAGATGGCGTCGCGGAATACATGAGAGATTGGATGCTGCTGTCCGATGGAGGCGGACCCGATGAATTCACAATTTTACCGGCTGCGGGCAAGTTGATTGGAAGATACCCCGAGGACTTTAAAACAGAGGTTGCTAAATGACGAACAATCGATGGAAAATGAATAGGATAGGGTTCGTTAATTTCTGGATGTACGATGAAGAGGAGTTTTCTTTTTCTGACGGTAAACTTCTGCTGAGAGGAGCCAATGCGTCGGGAAAGTCCATTACGACCCAGAGCATTATCCCATTTATATTAGATGGGGACCGTACCCCTAACAGACTGGATCCTTTCGGTTCCAGCGACAGAAGAATGGAATACTACTTTCTCGGCAACGGGGAAAAGGAAGATGCAACTGGCTATCTCTTTCTGGAATTTAAGAAAGGTGAAACAGATCAGTATCGAACTATCGGAATTGGACAGAGAGCGCAAAAGGGCAAACCCTTGGATTTCTGGGGATTTCTTATCCTTGACGGCAGGCGGGTCGGATACGATATTCAACTTTACAAAGAAGTCGGCAGCAAAAGGATCCCTCTTACGAAGCAGGATTTAAAAAAGGAGTTAGGTGAGGATAACCCTGTTGCTGAAAGACAGAAGGATTACATGGCTCTGGTGAACAGGCATATCTTCGGGTTTCCACGGATCGAACAGTACGATCAATTTATCCGTTTGATGATAAAAGTGCGCGCGCCCAAGCTGTCCAAGGACTTTAAACCTACAAAGGTTTATGAGATCTTGAATGAATCCCTGCAATCCCTATCCGACGAAGATCTGAGAGCCATGGTGGACGCCATGGAAAAAATGGACGACATTCAGAGCCGGCTGGAAGGTTTGAAAGCGGCTTTCAAAGACACTACAAGCATCCGTACGGAATACGATCATTACAATAGATATATGCTTTCGAAAAAAGCAGAGGCATATTTGGTATCTAAAAAGCAGGTTGAAAAGATTCGAGGCCGATTGGATGGTTTTCAGGCTGAAGTGAGACAAAAGGCGGAAGAGAGGAATCAGAAAGAAACAGAAAATAATCGCCTAAATACAGAGATAGAACTGCTGGAAAAAGAGAAGGAACTGTTAGGTGAAGAGACTCTTGAATCTTATTTTGAGAAATTAGAAAAAAGCAGAAACCAGAAAACTGCATATGAAAAGGATTCTGAAAGGTTTACCGAGAGGATCGAAGCATCCCGTGAAAAAATCAGGATGCTTGATTCTGCTTTACGCCAGTACAGAAAGGAAGAAGAAAGCTACAAGAATGAAATAGATCATATCCTGCAGCAATTGGATCAGACTGACGAGATTTTGCGGTACAAAGGCCATAAAGAGATAGGGGAAGCTGCCCGGCAGGGAAGGGCCCGGGAAGTTTTGCGCGAGAAGAACAAGGAGCTAAAGGAGCTTTCAGACACAATATCAAGGGGATTGGAAGCCCTTCGGGAATTTGGCAAAATGGAGGAAGCCTGGAGCAAGGCTGAGGAAGAGCTAAGTCAGCTTGGCATCAAAAAAATTACCTGTGAAGAGCAACTGAAGACGGCTGAAGGAATGGAAACCCGATCTCGTGATGAATTGGTAGAAACCTTCTACAAGATCGCGGAAAGATTTACGGAATTGGTTATCAGAAGTCAAGAGCTGACGGATATCGTATCCCTGATTACAAAATACCGGGGAGCAAGAGATTTGGGAGAGATTACCCAAGTACTGAGCAGGATAAGGGCGCGCAGAGAAAGCAGGCTATGGAAAGAAAACGCCACAAACAAGGCGAAGAAGGAGGAAGTATTAAGTAGTTACAATCAAGCGAGACAGGAACTGGGTGCTCTGAAAAGCCAGAGCGAAGCCGTTCCGTTGCGCAGGGAAAAGGTCACGAAATCAAGATCCATATTAGAAGCGAAAGGGATTTCCTGCATACCATTTTATAAAGCTTTGGAATTCAACCCATCCCTCTCCTCCGAAGAGCAGGCATTGCTGGAGGAGCAGTTGTCGGATGCCGGTTTATTGGATGCGCTGATTGTATCACCGAAAGATTACCACCGGGCGAAGACGGAGCTGGGCAGTTTATCCGATTCGCTGATTCTGGCAGATGGGGATATTTGTACCGGCTATGACAGGTTGGTGCTGGGTGAGGTGGCCCCGGAACTGAAAAATGCCGTACAGATAGCCATCAATAATATTTATGATCATGAAGAAGAAGGCGCCGCCCTCGTACTTGCTACGGACGGCTACTACCGGAACGGCATCAGAGAAGGCCATAGTATTCCGGAGGATGAGGCATCCTTTGTCGGTGCTAAGGCACGCCGAGAAAAGTTAGACCGAATGATAGCGGCAAAAGAAGCTGAGTGCGAAGAGCTGAAGTCGCAGATGCAGGAATGGGATGAGAGGATAAAGAGCACTCAGGCTTCCCTTGAGAGACTTGCACTTGAATATGAAGAAATACCTGATTTCCAAGATCTCGATTACGCCATCGACATGGTAAGGGAGGCGGCTTATGAGCTGGACAAGGCCTCCCAGGCATACCATCTAAAGTCCGAGGAGCTGTCGCAGATATTGATGCGCAAGAAGGAATGGGAACAAAAGGTCATCGCAAACTGCAAAGGGTTTTCTTACGATCGGACTCCTTCCGCTTATGAAGAAGCTTTAGAGTATGCGGGGAGCTACAGGTATGATTTGGGTGAACTTGAGAGCACGACAAATTATCTGGAAACCTCCAAGTCCAAGTGTGCGCATACTCATGTCTTGATTGAAAATGAAGAAGAAACCATAGACCGAACAGATGAAGATCTGAGAAAGACAGAGCGCCAAATCCGTCAACTTTCATCGGAAATAAGACAAATAGAAGACTACCTGAATCAGCCGGAAATCAAAGAAAGAGCCGAACGGCTGGAGAAAGTGGTAAGTACATTAAAAGAAAAAAGCAATCTGCTGAACTCCAACAGGGAGGCGATTGCCGGGTTTGAGGCGATTATTGGAGTGAGGAACGAAGAAATTGCCGGGCTGAAAACGCAAGCCGTAGACAGCATCGAGAGAGAGAATACAATGAGATCTTATTTCCGGGAGGAGATGGATCTGAAATATGTAATGGTGCAAGGAAGTAGAAACATATCAGAATGTGCAGAAGAAGCGGTTGGCTGCATGATTCGTGAGAAGGATAAACAGAAAGATGTTGGACAGGTTGTTTCCTCCCTCCATCAGGTTTACCAGCAGCACAGCAGCAACCTTGCCGGCTACGGCACCTCCCTGGAGGACTGCTTCGATGATGCGAAAGAAGCCGGTGACCTCAGAAAGAGACAGATCATCGTATCCACCTGGCGGGGAAGTAAACTGCAGATGGAAGAATTTTACAATGTTTTGAGGGATTCCATCGAGAGCACAGAACTATTGATCAGGGAACAAGACAGGGCTTTGTTCGAAGATATCCTGGCAGATACCCTCAGCCGCAAACTGAGCAACCGCATTGCAGAAAGCAGAAACTGGATTGCCGATATGTCAAAGCTGATGCAGCAGATGGATACTTCTATGGGCTTGACCTTTTCTCTGGACTGGCGGCCCAGCACCGCAGAAGGCGAGATGGAACTGGATACTAAAGAATTGGAGAAATTGCTGAGCAGGGACAGAGAACTGTTGACTCATGAGGATATTCAAAAGGTGTCGGAACATTTTAGGAGTAAAATACAGATGGCAAAGCAGATCGCCAAAGAGAACGGGGAAGCTGTAAACTATGCCGATATGGTGCGGGAGGCTTTGGACTACCGAAAATGGTTTGAATTCAGGATGAATTTCTATCGCGGCGACGAACCGAAGAAAGAGTTGACTAACAGTGCATTCAATAAGTTCAGCGGTGGAGAGAAGGCTATGGCTATGTATGTTCCGCTGTTTGCCGCTGTCAACGCCCAATATAAAAAGTCGGACAACCCGGACCATCCGAGGCTCATCGCGCTGGACGAGGCCTTTGCCGGCGTAGATGATAAGAATATAAGTACCATGTTCGAACTGGTACAAAGGCTGGACTTTGACTATATTATGAACTCTCAAGCCCTGTGGGGTTGCTATGACACGGTGAAAGCCTTAAAAATTGCCGAACTGCTGCGTCCGGCTAATTCCGATGTGGTAACGGTGATCAATTATCACTGGGACGGAAGAGAACGGGTATTGGCTGAGAATTAGGAGGGTGGCCGGAGTGTTGGATGACTGCGTGAAATACTTTAAAGAAAATAAGGACTTTAAAAGACTTTTTCTCGAACTCCGGAAAAAGTGGAAAGTTTACGGAAAGCCCTCAGGGTATATTATCATAAAAAATGCCACTGAAGGTGAGCGGGAAGCCATAAAGTTGGTTATGGGGAAAAGCGATAGGGAGGCAGATATTAAGATTAAAGTGAGCGAGTTTGAAGCGGCTTTGCAGGAGACGAAATTCAAGGACATCGGGTTGCAAGAACTTCTGGAAGCTTATTTCTCCGAAAGCATGGTGACCCATAAAGACATTCGTTTAGGGAAAGCTGAAAAAAGAAAGAAATTCTTTGCAGAAATGCAGGAGGAGCTTGCAGATAAATACGGGTGTGACGGTTGCACGGCGTGGTTACAAAGAACCCTGGCAGAGAAAAAATACGGCTACAACCTTATTGTCGCAGAATACGAGAGATCAAGAGATGATCTTAGAGCAATGCTTTTTCATGTCTTTCAGGCAGTTTACATGCTGCAGTCATTGAATCGCAAGAAAATCAGGCTAGCGGTATTGAGCGCAGAGGTGACGTCCAATCCCCACTATTTTGACAGAGGAAGCGCAGCGGGCAATCTGCTGATCCATGTGCTAGGCTATATCAACGATGCCCCAGAGCCTCAGAATGCAGAGGAAATTCTGGAACTTTACTATCTGTCCGGAATTCAGCCGGATGATATCTCGAGCCAAACCGTATTATACGGGATCAGCCTTTACACGGACAAGGGACCGCACATGGCATATGAAGCCTTTATCAAGGAAGGGGAGCCTTATCATGTTTCTCTTTTTAATCTGGGCAAAATCGTTAGGGCGGATTGCGAAAGCAAAATCGTTTTTATAGTAGAAAACCAGATGGTGTTTTCTTATCTGTGTGAGAGTGTGGCGGGCTTACCGGTAGCAATGTTGTGTACTTCAGGACAAATGAGGACGGCTTCACTGCTTTTAATTGATTTATTATGCGAGTCCGGATGCAAAATGTACTATTCGGGGGATATCGATCCGGAAGGACTTGGGATAGCAGACCGAGCGATTTTACGGCACCCTGAGTTTATCCTGCCCTGGAGAATGACAAAGGAAGATTATGAGATATGTATTTCCAATGAGGTATTGAACGAAGTGCGCATCAACAAATTAAATAGGATTAAAGACAAAAGATTGCAGGATGTTGTCAATGCATTGCGGAAAGAGAGAAAAGCCGGCTATCAAGAGTTATTAATTGAAAGCTTAGTCAGTGACATAAAAAAGATCGCTTTGTAGTTTTATTTCTTGTTATCCCTTAATCCCTGGCCAAGGCCCCCGGGGCAACATTAATTGAAAGAAAGGCGGAACATTGTTGCCTTTTCGCCCCGGCCCAAGGCCCCCGAGGCAACAACAACTGAAAGAAAGGCGGAATATTGTTGCCTTTTGCCCCGGCCCAAGGCCCCCGAGGCAACAATAATTGAAAGAAAGGCGGAACATTGTTGCCTTTTGCCCCGG
>CAYOYO010000066.1:0-10356 GCA_964408195.1 uncultured Oscillospiraceae bacterium
GCTGCAAATACGGTAAAGGCAATCAGCGCGGATACAATCGCATAATAGGGATTGTATCCGTTGAGAAGGCCAAGGGCAAAGAGGGTGAACTGTCCAAAAGCCCTGTATATGGAACCACCCATCACCACTGCATCAAAGATAGGAAGCCCTACGATCATGAGCAAGGGAACACCTACCGACACAGCGATTTTACCCATTTTACCGAGCCGATAATACATGGTTGTTATCAGATAACCCAGCATCATTGCGGCAGCAGAGACACAAATGGTGAATAGCAGTCCCTCAAGTACTATTTGCATGCTGCCGGAATTTCCAATGTATCGCAACCCATAAAGCTGTTCAAACAGGCTCTCGAGTTTTAGGGCATTGTTCCCTGACGCCAATGTTCTTCCGATCCAAAGAAGAATTTCATTGATGCATGACATTCCCGCCGGCAGAATCAGAGCCGTGAGAAGGAAACTCAGAAACATGGTCTTTCTGGAAACGCCATTTTGGATCATCATCCGGAAGGTTTCACGAAAAGAATTCAGACCCACAATAAAAAGGAAGATGATGGTTGCCACCTCGAACCCGGAAATATTCACGCTCCCTTCCGGTCCAAATCCGGATGCCGAGATAGGTACCAGTGCCATCAGGCAAATGATAACGAGATAGAATACTAGAATGGCAATTTTACCATCCAGCATTTGATATTTTACAGCGCTCTTTATGTTCATTTTTTGCCTCCTTATTCGTTGGTCAGATGGATGAAAAGCTTCTGCAAATCCATCTTGCCCTTTTCGATTCCGGTGGGAAGTGTTTCCGGATCCACCTCTTCTGCCAGAATGGCGGTTTTCAGTCCGCCTAAACTGTCTACGCCTAAAACCGTTTTACCCCGGATGAGGTTATCTATGGCAGCTGCTGTTCCCGACAGGGTGCAGCCTGCTGCTAAAAGCTCTTCGGCAGGTTGGTTCCGAATGATTTCACCTTTTTTTATGATGACAACTTCTTCTATCACACCTGCCACTTCTTCTATGAGATGGGTGGATATAATAGCTGTAAAGGGTTTCTCACTATACTTTTCCAGAAGTGCTCTGTAGAACATGTCTCTGTGGTTGGCATCAAGACCCAGAACCGGTTCGTCGAAAAGCAAGTAGGCGGCATTGGTTGACAAGGTAAGAATTAGCTTGAATATAGAAGCATAGCCCGTGGACAGGCTTTTAATTTTCTTGCCTGGAACCAGCCCGAATTTTTCCGATAGTGCCATACAATAATCCTTATCAAAGCCCGGATAGAATTCCCCGGTCCATTTTATAGCGTCTCTGACCTTCATTCCTTCCGGATAGAAATTCTTTTCACTCATCATAAAGATTCTTCCCTGAGTATTGTCATTTTCTATAGCCTTCTCTCCATCAACAAGAATCTCACCGCCGTCGGAGAAAAGCCTTCCGGTGATCGAGTTAAGCAGAGTTGTTTTTCCCGCACCGTTTCTGCCCAGCAAACCGTATATTTTATTCTCCTCAAAGTGTACGGAGATATCACGGAGAGCACGGACATCCCCGTAGTTTTTCACCAGATTTTTGACTGTGATTCCTTTCATCTGTCATACCCTCTTTCTATCATGGAAGCAATGTCCTCTTGCGAAAGTCCTAATTTCTTAGCCTCGGCTATTACCTTTACAATATAGTTATCGTAGAACTCACGCTTTCTCTTTTCCCGAATTGCGGTAACCGCGCCGCCGGTCACAAACATACCCAGTCCCCTTTTCTTATATACGATCCCCTCGTCAACCAGCAGGTTAATTCCTTTCAGCGCAGTTGCCGGATTGATCTTATGCCAGAGTGAAAACTCTGTTGTGGAGGGAATTTGTGATTCCTCCGGAAAGGCGCCGGTGAGTATGCCATCTTCTATATATGCTGCAATCTGTACGAAGATTGGTCTTTCATCCTGAAAATCCATTTCTCTCCTTCCCGTGACAAACCTGTCAATTGTTAATTAGTTAGTTACTTGTGTAATTAACTATATCACCCCGATTGTATTTGTCAACTCTATTTTAAAAATATTTTCGAGAAAACACGAGAAGGTTTAACGGGGCATCAAATCCCCGTCGCTATCAAAAAAAACAGGTTCTCGGCAAAGCCGGGAACCTCATTACATACAGGATTCCAATTCTAATTTATGGATCTTAATCGCTTTCTTTTATCCTTCTACTATCCTTGCATAGTTTTCCGGGTCCGTATCCCCTTCCGTGCTGATGACCATGATTCTGGAGTTCTCGTCTATTTTCAGTTGCTCTCTTAATTGATCAAATTTCTCGTCTGCCAAAACCGTCTTTACTATGCCCAGTCCCACTGCACCGGATTCTCCCGATATGACTTTGGGGTCCCCCGATAGCGGATGAGCCAGCGTCTTCATTCCTTCCACGGTAACCCCATCGGAACAGGAAAGAAAGAAGTCAGCGTAATCCTTTAAGATCTGCCAGGAGATGGAACAGGGTTCCCCGCAGGCCAAACCTGCCATGATGGTAGGCATAAAGCCAGTTACAGAGTGGGGTTCGCCGTCGCCGGCGGAAGTGGAGCGGAAAAAGCAGTCTGCTTCATCCGGCTCCGCTATGACAATGATAGGATGATCCGCCCCGAAAGAAGAGACCAGGTAGGCCGTGATTCCCGCAGCAAAAGTGCCTACACCGGCCTGCAGGAAAACATGGGTAGGCTTGGCCTCACCTCTTTCTGCCAGCTGTTCCATGGCTTCGTCGATGATAGTAGCGTAACCCTGCATGATCCAGCCGGGAATTTCCATATAGTCTTCTCTGGCGCTGTCCTGGATTACAACGCCACCCTGTTGATCCGCATATTGTTTCGCCAATCGGACCGTATCATCATAATTCAAGTCCGTTATGGAGGCTGACGCTCCCTCTCTTTTGATGTTTTCCAGCCGGGCTTCTGCGGAGCCTTTGGGCATAAAGACCACCGACTTCTGACCCAACTGACCGGCTGCCCATGCAACGCCCCTGCCATGGTTTCCGTCCGTGGCAGTAACAAAGGTGATGTCTCCCAGCCTGGCCCGGGTTTCTTCCGACCTGAGCACTCCAAAGGAAATTTCCGAGATATCCATGTTCAGCTTCTTTGCCAGGTATTTCCCTATTGCATAAGAACCTCCCAGTACTTTGAACGCGTTGAGGCCAAAGCGAAACGATTCGTCCTTCAACCAGATGCGCGCTGTACCCAGTGACTGAGAAAGGGTTGCCAGATTGTGAAGAGGAGTGACCTCATACATTGGGAAACTCTTGTGAAAGCTCCGCACTCCATGGATTGCCTCTTTGCTGAATTCTTCCACAGAAACCTTTCCCCCGATCCCGCTCCGGGCTCTCCTGTTTACGATGCACTTCATGTCTTTTTTATACTCCATCATTGTATCCTCCTCTATTATAAAATGGATTGCTCCTTGCTGCGCGCGAGCGATATGAAAACCCCAACCGTGCAAAGACAAGTAAATAGAATGAAGCAGACTCTCATCACATGAATGATAATAGCAGCATCTGCCTGTCCAAGGGGTGTGTTCCCAAGGAAAAAGGAGACGATAAAGGTGACGATGGCCATGCTGCCGCTGTGCCCTAGGTTGCGCATCGTTGCAAGTATGGAAGAAGCCACCCCGTAGTCCTTTGGTTCCACACAGCCCATAACCGCGTTGGTATTGGGAGAAGAAAAAAAGGCAAATCCCAGGCCTACAACCACAAGATATAATACGACCAGCACCAGGGGATGATCTTCAGTGACAAATATAAACAGGAAAAGGCCTATCGCGCAAAGTCCCATTCCGAAGGATGCAAGCTTATGGGGCGATACCCGGTCGGAGAGGTGGCCTGCATACGGAGAAAGCACTGCCATGATCAATGGTTGGCTGATCAGGATGAGTCCGGCAGCCTGGGAATCAAAACCACGGACTACCTGCAGGTATAATGAAAGCAGATAGCCCAGGGCAAAGGTAGCACCATAGTTGAGAAAAGCAGCCAGATTGGAGAGAAGGTAGCCGATGTTTCTGCGAAAAAGTCTCACTTGAATAATGGGGCTTTCTATACGAAGTTCCCGACGAACAAAAAGGAAAAGCAACAGGATGGATATGGGAATCAAATATCTGGCAAATGCCACCGTGGAAAATGCCGACAGACCGTACATCAGGCTTACGATGGTGAGAATGTAGAGTAGGCTCCCGAACAGATCCATATCCTTCCGCTTCGTTTCTCCCTGCCCCTTCTCATTCCCCCGTTCATGTGGGGAAGCGGATCCGGACGGGAGTGCCTTCACCGAAATTCCGAAGGTAACGATTCCGATGAGACACATGAGCAGGAAGATAGATCGCCAACCCAGAGTGTGGTTTAAAATCCCCCCCAGTACAGGACCGGCAGTTAGCCCGGTATAAGTGGAAGCTACCAGATAACCCAATGCCTTCCCTCGTTTTTCCGGAGGAAAATGGCTGATGAGGACGGCTTGATTGGTGGCGAAGATCATTGCCGCCCCTATCCCCTGGAAGACCCGAAACAGTAGCAGCACTTCCAGAGATCCGGCAAAGCTGATAACGCCGGAGCAAATGGAAAAAACCAGTATCCCTCCCTTTAGAATCCGGGGTCTTCCCGTGAGATCTGCCACCCGGCCCAGTGGCACCGACAAAGCTGCCGCCGCCAGGATATATGCGCTAATGACCCAGCCGATAGCTGTTGCCCCGGCGTGAAACTCTACGTCAATGGCGGGGACCGAAAGGTTCAGAGCACTCCCGGTAAAAGTAGTCAGAAGAGCCGTCAATATTACTGCAGGAAGCACCCCGGGCCGGCGAACCGCCGGTTCGGTCAATCCGGTCTTATTTACGTTTTTCTCTGTTTGATGTGTCATATTCATCGTTTCCATGGGATCAAATCCCTAATGTTATTGTTATTATTTCCGGACAGTTTAGGAACCGAAATCCATAATTTCCGTTGCCGATGCCTCGGCTGACGATGAGATTCTGTCCGGAAAAACCATAGAGTCCTCCATCGTATTCCGGGAAGAACGTCCTTTCCGGAGAGTAAATACCGCCCAGGAAGGGCAACCGTATCATGCCGCCGTGGACGTGTCCGCTGAGAATCAGATCTGCCCCCCACTCCACATAGGAATCCGCATAAAGGGGATTGTGGGCCAGGAGAATGCCGAACCGTTCCCTGTCTTTTGCCCCGAAGATCCTTTCCATCTTATCCACACTAAAATAGTAGGTCTCACTATCTTCCCGGACATAGCTGTCGGTCCGGTTGCTGTAATACCTGAGATTGAACCAGAGACCGTAGAAGTCGATGCTGTCTTCCCCTTTTGATATGACTACGCTTTCATTGTCCAGCACCCGAATTCCCATCTTTCCCAGTTCATTGAACAGATATTCCCGGCTGCTGCCGCTCAATGATTGTTCATGGTTTCCGACGATATAGAACACTTCATAATCAGCGGACAAGTTCTTTGCCAAGTCCAGAAAAACGCTGAAATCCAAATCCGTAGAGTTCACCATATCTCCCGTCATCACGATGATGTCAGGGTCCTGGTTCTGTATCTCCTTTAGAATTCGCTTGTTTCCATCATCGAAATCTTTGCTGTGCAAATCGGACAGCTGGACAATCCTGTATCCATCAAAGGCGGCAGGAAGCTTTTCGTATCGCAGTTCATACTCACCGGTGAGGATGAGCTGATTGCTTCCGTAGACCGTTAATGTCAAAAGAGCCAGTATAACTGCCATTATAAATAGAATTGACCTTCTCCGTTTTTTCATGAATCTCTCCGGTATTGCCATGGCTGTGTGTCATTGGTTAACAACGCAGATTTCAGGAGTCAGTCCACCCTGTTGTACCGCTCTCCCTCAAGAAAGGAGCGGATGGAATTACAAACCGCTGTCATGAGCCGCTGCCTGGCTTCCGCGCTTCCAAAGGCGATATGAGGGGTGATTAAAATTCTGCTCGGGTCTTTCAGTTTCAGAAGTGGATTTGAAAGTTCGATCGGCTCTTTCTCCGGTACATCAAGACCGGCCGCTGAGATGATTCCCTGGTCCAAAGCTTCTGCCAAATCCGCTTCGTTGACAATTCCGCCCCTCCCAAGATTGAGAAGTATGGCTGTGGGTTTCATGCGCGAGAGCTCATTGATGGCGATAAGATTGCGGGTAAGTGGGCTCATAGGAGCATGGATGGATAAGACATCCGAATCGGAAAGCAGCTGATCAAAAGAGACCTGCCGGTAATCTGTCTTTTTCTCATTCCCCGTCAGGGAATGCCATATTACATTGCAACCGAAGCTCTTCGCATATTGGGCTACCCGGCTGCCGATATCTCCAAGGCCGATGATTCCCCAGGTTTTTCCGGTAAGTTCGTAAAATTCGTTGCCGGAATAACTTTCCGGCTTACCGGAAGAATATCTGCCGGTTTTTATGAAGTCATCAAAGTACCTGCAGTGGGACTGAAGGTAGAAGAACATGGCCATCGTGAACTGGGCTACGCTGTTTCCCGCATAACCGGGCACGTTTGTAACTGCGATCCCCCGCTCCCTGCAGTATTCCACATCTATGTTATCAAATCCGGTTGAGGCTGCGCACACCAACTTCAAATCCAGCAGGTCTTTCAGATTATCCCGGTTCAGTTTGCTGATGTTTGTAACGATGACGGAAACATCGGGTACTTCCAAAGACAGTACCTTTCCGATATCCTCATCGGGAATCCGGTCATATATGGTCACTCGGCCAAACTCGTTCAAGCTGGATACATCCATGTCAAAACCCCAAGTTTTTATGTCTGTAACAACAATACTCATCTGCTCCCTCTTTCTTTCGCCAACTGCTTGCAAAAGGTGCCTGACACTTTTTACAGACACCTCTTTTCCGCTTTATTATAAGTTGAAAGCCTCTACTTTATCAAGAGCTATTATAGCCCTTCTTTTTCAAGAGCATCTCCATGGCTTTTGAAAAAATCATAGTAGGCACGAACGTTTTCCAGCTCCGTCCATCCCTTCACATCGGCAGGCCTTGCATCAAGGTCATAAATCTTCGCTCCGTTCATAGCAAGGAGAAACGGCGAGTGAGTGGATATGAGAAACTGACATCCAAAGTAGCGTGCAGAATCCTCCAGAAACTTCCCCAGTTCTATCTGACGTTTTGGGGAGAGGCTGTTTTCAGGCTCATCCAGCAGATAAAGCCCATTTTCCTCGATTTTCTCTGTAAAGTATCTGAATGCGCTTTCTCCGTTGGAGTACTCCCTTACATTGTCCATGAGTGTCTTCCGCACAAAACGGGACTGGGAAGTCCTTCTGGAGAGATTGACTTTTTTCAGCTGTTCATAATCTGCTATGGACCTCATCCGGAACTCGGAGTACTTTGCGTCCAGATACTCGCCGAAGATTTCCTCTCTTTTAAGGTCGATACCTTCATTGAGATTTCGTATGTTCAGCATATAGTCGAACACATCGTCACTGGTGATGATTCGGCTATTCTTTGGGATATGGTATGCCTCCTGCATGTGGCAGAAATTCAGATAGTCGGAAAAGAAATTACTTTTGTTAAAGAGAGAGTCTCTTTGCAGGCCAGCCTTTTCGGCTATGACGTTAAGCGCCGTTGTCTTTCCGGAACCGTTCCCTCCGTACAAGATGGTGACCGGCTCAAAATCAAGGCATTCCAGGCCGCATCGGGACAGAATCTGAAAAGGGTAAAAAGAATCATAGCAGGTTCTTTTTACCTCCATAAAAAAATTGAATTCCATCTCCGCCTGGGGAAATGTAAAGGTCTCTAAATACAACACCGCAAATACCCGGTCCTTTTGTCTTCATCTTAAACTATTGTACCACACAAAGGCTCGGGTATCTCTTTTTCTTCCATTTCTCGTCAAGTTATTTGAATGCGTGGGGATTGACATACCGTCCCTTTTTTATGGTGTATTTGCCGTATTCGATTGCCCTGACAGGACAACGATGAATACATGCCAGGCATTGGGTGCAATGGGAATCCCATGTAGGTTTATCTTCAACATGAATATTTCCAGTAGGACATACTTCTTCGCACAGTCCGCAGCCGGTGCATGCGTCTGTAGCATAAAAACGGCTGGCATCCAGCGCATACTTATTAAAAAGCGGGGTGATCAGCCCTGTAAAGGCCCAGGGTACCGGCCCTTTGCGGAGTTGGAAGATGCCTCTTTTTTGGTCTCCTATGATTCTGCTTATATCCCTAAGTCGCTCTTCCGCTTCATTCAGCTTCCGTTCTGCGGTTTCATGGGAATCCACATCTCCGATGATAATATAGTTGTTGGGCATAACCACAGAGAAACCGCTTTGGAGCTCAATTCCTCTCGCCCCGAGAGCTTTCCCCAGTGCTTTCGTGGCGTTACCCGTGTTATCCCCGCAGGTGGCCACGGAGTAAACATAGCAACCCTCCGCATTCTTCAGTGACAGCCTGCTGATAAAGTCAAGCACCATGCCGGGAGGTGCCCAGGCATATACCGGATAAACAAAGCCTATCGCCTCGTGTTCCTCTGGTTCGTATTCGTAATGGCTTTGGTCCCGCATCATTTCCTCAGAGATGGAAATGATGCGGTCTTTATTATACTCTGCTATCAATTGGGCTGCGTATAGGGAATTCCCCGTGCCCGAAAAACAGAAGATCATTTATTTCCCCTCCCGCTTGAACAATGGAAAATTTGAATTTGCCTGTTATCAATCGGGGCCTGTACCCTGCTCTTCAAGAGAAATATCTGAACAAGCAATTCATTCATTGTCTCATTTATTATACTATGCCTGCCATCCAATTCCAACACATAGCTCGAGAGGCCCACGGCATTCCGGGCCGGTTCTGTGCAAAATTTCAAGTTGTGCGGGATTATCCGAGACCACTGAAAAACCCTGTCTATAAATGTAAATAGTTCTTTTCCAGTGGTCTCGGGCGGTTCTTTTGTGAAGGTGGCCGGCGTTGACGATATATTGCTCAAATTTTCAACTTTAGGACATAAATGAGGGGAAATCCGCCGGATTTCCCCTCAATTTCTCAAAAATCCTTTCCCAAAAGCAAATTCTGCGTCCTAAACTTGAAAATTTGAGCAAAATGATATACACCGGGATAACACAGGGGGACGGCTCATCATGTGTCTTCCTCTATGACAGTCAATTGGCTTATTTCATTTTATCTATAGATTTGCTATACTTATTAATTAACAAAAGAAAATTCATGCTTCGAGAGAGACTACTTAGAATCTATATACTCCAAAGGGAGGGCCAGCGAGATGAAATGGAAAGGCAGAACCCAAAGCTCCAATGTGGAAGACAGGCGTGGTAAGGGAGGCATGGGCATCGGACGCAAAGGTGCCTTCGGCGGAGGATTCGGCATTGTCATACTCATCGTCTATATGTTGTTGGGTGGTAACCCGGGGGACATTATCAATCAAACCCAGTTGATCAATCCCGGCCAGGATTCCTATTATCAGGAAACCGCAGAGGATAAAGAATTAGCAGAATTCGTTTCCGTAGTGCTGGCTGACACGGAATATGTCTGGAACGACATTTTCAGCAAAAGCGGCCGGGACTATGAGGAACCTCAACTGGTGCTCTACTCTGGCATGGTGCAATCTGCCTGCGGCACCGCCGGCTCTTCAACGGGACCTTTCTACTGTCCGGGAGACAACAGCGTTTACATCGATCTGAGCTTTTACGAGGACTTGCAGACGACTTTCAAAGCCCCTGGGGATTTTGCCATGGCCTATGTCATCGCTCATGAGGTGGGTCATCATGTGCAAAATCAGCTCGGTGTCATGGATCAGGTCCAACAGCTCCGGTCCCGATTGAGCCAGACAGAGTACAACGAATTGTCCGTTCGCCTCGAGCTTCAGGCAGATTATCTGGCCGGCGTCTGGGCTTACTATGTGGAGGATATGGACCTGTTGGAAAAAGGGGATATCGAAGAGGCCTTAAATGCTGCCAGCGCAGTGGGAGACGACCGGATCCAAAAGCAGAGTCAAGGCTATGTGGTGCCGGACAGCTTCACCCATGGAACATCTGCCCAGCGTGTAAAATGGTTTACCAAGGGGTATGAAGAAGGAGATTTGGATCAATGGGATACCTTCAGCGTGGATGCGGATAATCTGTAAGGCTTGGATGCCCCGGACTACACGCCCAGGCTGAAAATGAGTTATTATATTATCAAAGATTTCTTCAGTCAGTTCTGATACATCGGAAAATCGTCTCTCTTTACTATACGAATCGAGCATATCATGCTTTTCGCACGATATTGTTTCATGTCCGCCGTTAAATATGTCACAATCTTTGGAAATTTCAGAACTTGCAGAATTATATACTTGAATAAATGCAAATTATATGTAAAATGGTATTATAGTTGCCA
>CAYOYO010000067.1:0-10186 GCA_964408195.1 uncultured Oscillospiraceae bacterium
CGATCACATACTGAAGATATTTATCATAAACCTGCCGGGCTTCTCCTTTCGTGATTGAAGTACTTGTATACCCTGCGGGAGTCGTGTCGGAAGCGTCCCATTGATCCCACCCCAGCCATTTGCATGCAAGCAGATAATTCCCAATCGGGCTGAAAATGCTCATTCCATTGTAATTGCAGCCCCCATCCGTGCTCTGGTTCTGGAATATATGATTGGCAAGCCTGTCTTTGAGTCGGTTGTTGATATAGACTCCGCTTGCTCCCGTCTCCTTCTCGGCGGTATGCAGTGCATTGATCCAACCTCCCGAAATCAAAGGATTTACCGCTTCTGCTGCAACTACTTGATTATTGTTGGCAGGATAATAGGTCCATCCCCCCTGTGTAATGGGATTATTCTCATCGATTTGAGCAGCAATCCCGGCGTCAACCACCCTTTGGACGATTAACTCAAAAGGAAGCCCGTTGACCATGCTGCTGCTGGCCCCTACCCTTGACCCGGTTAACCGGCTTTTTGCCAGAGCCGATAAGACTAGGCTGTTGCTGTTGATTTCCGGCACGGTATAAAAAGGAATATGTAACCCGCTGTTACTTACTCCTCCATCAATCCTGCCTACCCCATCATCACTTTTGTCCAACTCGGAAACCGTCAGTTCGGCTAGATTGTTCAATAGATAATTGACAGCCCGTGAAAGATCCTCCGCATAGGGGTCCGTATTGTAGAGGGTATCATTTCTTTCATTCAGCGCACTTGTGTCAAACAGATCCGAACCGGCCGGGAATGCCGCGTAATGTCCGTTTTCCCCCATGGCCAGCACAAACAGAGCCGTATTGGCTACTCTTACATCGTTTGATTCGTTCGCTGCCTTATTGGTGATATAGCCGGTTGCCCCAGCACCCGTAGCTTCGACCCGCACAAACTGTTGATGCAGGTACCAGAGGGCATCCTCCATGGCAATGTTCTTTAATATGGATTGCTGGGTATCGTCCAGCCGGTCCGGATCGGCGGGAGATAAGTCCCGATACTGCAAAATGGGATAGGACCCAAACCGACTGTCAACAGGCGCTCCGGTACTTGTATTGATACCGGTCGCCACCTCAATGACCCCGTGGACCAGTTTCCGTTCCTCGGTAATATCCGGCAGATACTGTTGGCCGGATAAATCTGTTCCCTTCCCCGTGTACCACCTTCCGGCTGAATTTGCATAAGTTCTTCCTGTCAGTTGATCCCAATTACCATCTCCGTTGATATCCCAGCGGAAATAATATTGGGTAGCGGAGTCTGCCCCCTGAACGATTGCTTTAAAGGTGACCAAGTGACCATTGTAGGAATAGTGGGGTTGACCGGTGTCATCCATGCTGGCAGGCACTGTTAAAACATTCGGGGCGGATGCGGAAAACGCCTCACTGCCTCCGGACATGCATACTACAATAATAAAAACGAATATGCTAAGAATGAACAGCGTTTTCCTTGGTATTCGTTTCATTTCCCAATCCTCTCAACTTTATAGGTTTTTTGCAGGTATTTTTGTTGAATTGATTATTATGGCCACCGGTACCTGTCTTGACATAATACTCATTTGTATTGAATATTTGGATGTCTTTAATTATATCCCGAAAAAGGAATATTTTACAATCATATTTCTTTTACAGTTGTGCTGATGGTGATGCTCAATTCTTTCGCGTATTCAAAGTAGCAGTCCACCTGCTCAAAGGTCAGCATGTCCGACGAAATCAAACCCCTTTGGTGGAACTTATCATTGAGAAACATCTTTGTAAACAGATATCCTCCCTGCCCGGTGAGATACATTTCCGCGGATATTCCGGCCTTTTCGAAGGATTCAATCAGTCCGGGTGCGTTCACAAGGGTTTCCACTACGACGTTTTTATCGCCTTTGGTACCATATGCTTCAATCGCCATACAGCCGGCGTCGGATACGAGCCCTTCGTCGATGATCTCCCGGATTTCTTCCCTGGACCTGGGTGCCGGCGGAACATGGGCATAAACTACATCGAAGGGTGCGATTTCCACTCCCTTTATCATCTCTTTTTTGTGGGAAAGAAGGCCGGCTCTGTATAAAGGCAACGAAAAATCAATCCCCGCTCCCGCGTATTTGAAATACATATTTTTTACACCCTTAAAGAACTTTTCTCTGTTGAAGTAATAGTGGATGGGTTCGTCGTGGCAATGCTCCACGAATGTAATCTCTTTGTCCATGTAGCTGTATTTTCTCGTAATTGGAAGGCCGAAGGCCGGTGTCCGGACCAAATTGCCATTGATGACCGCATAGGCTTCTTCGCTCATATCGTGGAGAGCAGTAACCGGCGACCACCAGAAGGGCAGGAATCGTTTTGCGATCACACCTTCCCAAACCACATTATAAATCGTGTCGCAAGTATCCAAATAACGCATTGCATCTCTGGTTGCCGCACAAATCAGCCCAGGAGCAGACCCCGTACCAACCAGAGCGGTTTTTCCGATTGCTTCAAACTTGGGGCCATATACATTGTATAGGATACGGATACTTTCTACCCAATCCTCGTGTAGAGCGGTGGTTGCAGCATAGTCCTGGTAATTGGCCCCCACTTCCAAAGCGGCTTCCAAAACATTCTTGGTCCATTCCAGGGCAAGGGCGTTTACGATCAGGTCAACACCACGGGATGCTCTTACAATGTGATCTTTGTCGGCGGCGTCGACTTGTATTCCTTTCGCTTTTGTAAGTTGTTTTACCAGGTTTTCTACCGTAGCCATGTTGTGATCTGCACATATAATTTCAGACACCTGCGGGTCTTCATCCAATCTCTGAGCTGCTGCGGAACCTTGAGCTCCCAGACCTAATACCAAAACTTTTTTTGATCCCATTTTCGTTCCCCTTTCTGTTCCCGGTAGTCCGCCGAGCCTTTTGTTGCTTTCCGTCAAGTCGGGTCAGATCCTGTATCGCCCCGCCCTATGGTTTGGAAGCAACGCAAAGCGGTTTTGATAAAACTGCAGGACGGCCATGCCGATTAGCACTCCCATGCCTCCGAGAGCTACTATGGAAAGCTGCTCATATTGGCCCTTAAAACCTTCTGGTGAATTCAGAAACTGATAGATCCCGAAATATGCCCAGGCCATGGGGATGGGAAAGATGGCATTTCGGATGCGAATCAAGACCAGGAAGGCCAGAAGAAGAGCAACCACCAGTATGATGATGGCCCATATGTCATCCCGGATCCCAAGACGGTCCCACTCTGCTTTGACTAGCCAGGCTGCCGTATTTACCACTGTTGCAATAAAAAGCCAGCCCGCATAAAGACCAAACGTCAGCGGAAGCAAGAACCTCTTGCTGCTGTGAATCCTCCGCAGCTTTACCAAAATCAGCGCCAGCGTTATTACGAAGCCGAAAATAAAGAGCACGGACAGACCAAGTCGAAGATAGGAAAAACTCACAATCCAGGCCATATTCATCAGGCACGAGATCCAGAACAGAAAGGATATCTCGTTAATCGCTTTCCTGTAGTAAGCGTCATTTTTCTTCACAATCATTACAATGACCGAGATAATGAGCAATGTGTATATTACGCTCCAAATACTGAAGGTCGCCGGGGCCGGTGTAATCAGAGTCTGATACATATCCGAAACTTCCTTTTGAGAGAGCCCGTTGATGTAGCCTAAAGCTCCCAAAGCGTTGACTGCCAATGTGAATGCCAGCAACACGACGCTGATCCATGCTTTTTTTGTATAGTTCATTTCTGACCTCCTATATTTTAACCCTGGGTTCGGTTCCTTTTCTACGTCTATCGGCCTATATTGATTATACTACAAAACTGGAAAACAATACAAAAAACGTGCGAGCTTAATCCCTAACCATCCTATCTTTCTAAGCACCTTTTGTCGTAGTATAATATGGATATTAACAATGTCTGCCCGTGAGACCTTCCTGACGACATTTTCAAACACGAAAGTGAGGGCACATTATGAATCCCAAAACCTACAAATTTGAAGCCATCATCCGAAAAGTGGACGGAATTGACGGGGCCTATGTGGAAATTCCCTTTGATGTGAGGGAAGAATTCGGTAAGGGACGGGTCCCGGTGGACGCCACTTTTGACGGTGAGCCTTATGCCGGTCAGATGGTAAGAATGGGTACCCCCTGCCACATTATCGGCTTGCGAAAGGACATCCGCGCAAAAATCGGAAAAGAACCGGGAGATACAATAGAAGTAACCATAAAGGAGCGGAACAAAATGACAACCTGACAAGGGGACAGACCCTTTGTCAGGTTTTTCAGCCATGGGGACAGACCCTTTGTCAGGTCCTTTTGTCAGATTATCTGCACCCCGGGCCGGTTTTAGTTTTATTGTTTTCTCTGACGCCCACAGAACTGATTGATCAAATTCCCGATTGAGGAGTCCCTGTACATGTAGTCCCGATCGGACAGTTAACCGGAAAATAAATAATCCTTAAAATCTTGTATAACAGATGGAAAATCGCTTCTAATGAGCAAAGGTTACGAAGACCAAAAGCCCATTAGTAAGCCATTCTTATTGTGTTGAAAATTGTTGCTCTATTTTCCCTTATCCAAGATTCCCGATTAATATATTTTCTTGTATAGCGAATAGGCCTTTTGTTATACAAATGGCTGGAAAATATCGAATTCTGGTTACCAGAAGAGCAATTATGGCCGGAAATGTCCATTACCAGAAGTATTTTGGCCTCCAGTTATACAAATTTTTGTCATGATAATCGATCTTGGTTAACATGTTTCGTTTCTGCCAACCGCAGGTATCCACTCTATTAATTCCTATTCATTTACTCAATTCGTTCCTATTCATTTACCTATTATAGAGTCTGCATATATTTGCAATTCTCTCTGCCAGGGCTTCCGTCAGCTGATCCTTTGTCAGTCTCCACTGCCAGTTGCCGCCCAGAGTGCCCGGAATATTGGTGCGGGCTGTGCCCGGCAGATTCAAGTAATCCTGCATCTGCACGATACACAGATCTGCCACGGAGCTCATGGCTCCGCGAATAAACCCCCAATTCCAACCTTCCTCTCCGGAAAGGCCAAAATATTTCACGGCGTAGGACCGTTCCGTCTCGGTAGCTTCTTCCTCCAACCAGCCCCTCACCGTGGTATTGTCGTGAGTTCCCGTGTAGACTACAGCGTTGTTCCCGTACATATGCGGCAGATAGCCGCAGCGGTTCCCTGAGCCGAAGGCAAATTGCAAAACCTTCATACCGGGAAATCCGGAATCTTCCACAAGCCTGTGTACTTCTTCCGTGAGGATGCCTAAATCTTCCGCAATGATTTCAAGGCTCGGAAATCGCTCCTTCACCATCCGGATAAAGTCCATACCCGGGCCTTTCATCCACTTCCCGCCTACTGCCGTGAGCTCTCCAAAAGGCACGCTCCAGTAGCTTTCAAATCCTCGAAAATGGTCCAATCTTATGATGTCAAACATCCGGGCGGATGCCCGGATTCGCTCCATCCACCAGGCGTAGCCGTCCTCTTTCACTTTATCCCAATCATAGAGAGGATTTCCCCATAGCTGACCCGTTTCCGAGAAATAATCCGGTGGCACCCCGGCAACACCCATAGGTTTCCCCTCTTCGGTCAGCTGCAGACAGCCGCGAGCTGACCAGGCATCTGCAGAATCCATTGCGATATAAATCGGCAGATCTCCTATAAAGTCGATGCCCTTGGCTTTCCCGTAATCCCGCAGGGCTTCCCATTGCGTGAAAAACAGGTATTGGGTAAAGATATGATATGATATGTCCTCTCGAAGCATCTCCTCATATCTTTTCAACGCTTCCGGGCGGCGAAGACGGATGCCTTCATCATCCCATTGGTGCCAGGGTCTCATTTGGAAGTGCTTCTTTACTGCTGCATACAAGGCATAATCCTCAAGCCAATGGCGGTTTTCCTGATAAAAGGGCCCGAAAATCTCTTCATCAGTCCGTCCCTCAGAAAATTTTATCTCATTATAGCAAAAGCGGGCGAAGGCAGTTCGAAGAAGACCTTCCCTATTTAAATAGAGGGCTTGATACCCTATATCTGTCGGTTCCTGCCCCCAAGGAGTTTGATCCACTTCATCCCGGGTCAAAAGTCCCTGCTCCACAAGAGGATTCAAATCGATGAAATAGGGATTTCCTGCAAAGGAGGAAAGGCTTTGATAGGGTGAATCCCCAAAACCCGTAGGCCCTAAAGGCAGCATCTGCCAATACTTTTGACCGGCTGCCTGCAGAAAATCGATAAAATTGTACGCCTCTTTTCCCAGGGTGCCGATACCGTAGGGAGAGGGAAGAGAGAAAACCGGAAGTAAGATTCCGCTGCTTCGTTTCATAATGTATCCCTTTTCAAATCTGCCACGGGGACAGACCCCGTGACCGGAAAACCTGACAAAGGGTCTGTCCCCGTGGCAGGTTTTCGCCCGTGGCCTTTATTGGAGTTCGAACATGCCGGTATACAATTGGTAATACTTTCCCTTTTGCGCCAGAAGGTCCTCGTGGTCTCCCCGCTCTATAATCCTGCCCTGTTCCAGTACCAGGATCGCATCCGCATTGCGCACAGTGGAAAGGCGGTGAGCTATGACGAACACGGTTCGGCATTCCATGAGCCGGTCCATTCCTTTTTCAATGAGAGCCTCTGTTCTCGTATCGATGGAGCTTGTGGCCTCGTCCAGGACAAGCACCGGCGGATCCGCCACCGCTGCCCTTGCAATGGCTAATAGCTGCCGCTGTCCCTGGGATAGGTTGGCGCCGTCTGCCGTCAGAACAGTTTGATATCCCTCCGGCAGATGCTTGATAAAGGAATGGGCGTTGGCCAGTTTTGCCGCCCGAATCACGTCCTCATCCGAAGCATTCCGATTGCCGTAACGAATGTTATCCATCACCGTTCCGGTAAACAGGTGGGTGTCCTGCAGCACCATTCCCAGAGAACGCCGCAGATCGTCCTTTTTCATCCGGGACAAGGGAATCCCGTCGTAGACAATGCTTCCTTGGGAGATGTCATAAAAGCGGTTCAATAGATTGGTAATGGTTGTCTTTCCTGCGCCGGTAGATCCCACAAGGGCGATTTTCTGCCCGGGTTTGGCGTAGAAGGATACCTCATCCAGTACGGTTTTTTCTCCATCGTAACTGAAGGTAACCTCTTCAAACCGCACATCCCCTTTCAACCTGATATATTCATCTCTTCCATCGACGGAAGGCACCTTCCAGGCCCACTGTCCCGTCCTGGCAGAGCATTCGGCCACCGCTGCGCTATCCTCGGTGAACTCCGCATTGACCAGCATCACATCCCCTTCATCGAGTTCCGGCTCCGAATCGATGAGGCGGAATATCCTCTCGGCCCCTGCCAAAGCGTTGAGAACGGAGTTGAAAAGCTGGGACATCTGGGTGATGGGTTGGGAGAAGGATCTGGTGTATTGCAGGAAGGAAGCGATAGTCCCCAGGTCCATTCGGCCGGCAATCGCCAGGGCCGCCCCGGAAGCGGCTGTAACGGCATAAAGAACGTAGGACAGGTTGCCCATGATGGGCATCAGGATGTTTGCAAAGGTATTTGCGCTGGTCGCCGCTTTGCAGAGCTCTTCATTGCGTTGGTCAAACCCCTCGGTAACCATTTTCTCATGAGAAAAGACCTTTACCACCTTTTGTCCTTCGATCATCTCCTCCACATAGCCGTTTACCTTGGCAATCGCTTCTTGCTGCCTCTTGAAATATGCAGAGGTCCTCTTTCCGATTTTGGTAATCACCAGCAGCATTACGACGAGCATGGTGATGACGAGCAGCGTCAGCAACGGACTGAGAAACAGCATCATTATAAAGGTACCCGTTACCATTGTGACCGAGAAAATCAGCTGGGGGATGCCTTGGGAGAGCATTTCTCTCAAGGCGTCCGTATCATTGGTAAAATGACTCATGAGCTCCCCATGGGTGTGGGTGTCAAAATATCGAATGGGGAGATTTTCCATATGATTGAACAGATCGTTCCGTATCCTGAAAAGCACCCCTGTGGAAATGTTGATCATTAGCCTGCTATAGGCATAGGCAGAGAGGGCACCGGCAACATAAATGACTGCCATGACGGTAAGCATTCCCATGAGGCCCGAAAGATCCGGATTCTGGCTTCCGATAAATGGGACGATGTGCTGATTAATCAACGGTTTTAAGAGATATGTGCCCGCTATGCCTGCCATCGCGCTGACAAGAATGGCACATAGCACCAATGCCAGCTGGAGGCCGCTGCCTTCCATGTAGGCAAAAATCCGCTTTACGGTTTTTTTCGCGTTTTGAGGTTTTGCCATGGGTCTTGTAGACCTTTGTCCGGGTCCGGCCATGTCACGCCACCCCCTTCTGCTGAGATTCATATACTTCCCTATATATAATGTTTGATTTTATGAGTTCCTCATGGGTTCCTACCCCATGGATGCGGCCGTCGTCCATGACTATGATTTTATCTGCATCCATTACGGAGGCCACCCGCTGGGCAATGATAATCGTAGTGATACGGGAAAGTTTTTGCGCCAATGCAGCACGGATTTTGCTGTCGGTATTGGTATCCACAGCGCTGGTGCTGTCGTCAAGGATTATGACCTTCGGTTTTTTCAGCAGGGCTCTTGCGATGCAGATCCGCTGCTTCTGACCGCCGGAAAGATTGACCCCGCCCTGGCCCAGCATGGTATCGTATCCATCGGGAAATGCCATGATGAATTCATGGGCCTGGGCTGCTTCGCAGGCTTCTTTGACTTCCTCGTCGGAAGCATTGGGGTTTCCCCATTTCAGATTCTCTTTGATCGTACCGGAGAAGAGGACATTCTTCTGCAACACCATGGCAACGGAACTGCGCAACTCCTCCAGGGGATATTCTCTCACATCGATGCCTCCCAGAAGAACGGCTCCATCCGTCACATCATAGAGCCTGGGGATCAGCTGGACCAGAGTGGTCTTTCCGGACCCCGTTCCGCCGATGATGCCCACGGTTTCTCCCGAGGAAATGGAAAGACGGATATGCGACAGCACCGGATTTTCTTCATCTTTTCCATAGGAAAAGGAAACATTTTCAAAGGAGATGGTCCCGTCGGCCTCCCGACGTTTTGGGGCAGAACTTTCTTTGGACTCGTCGCGGATATGGACGTCCTCATTGAGGACCTCCAAAATCCTGGAAACGGAGGCTTTGGAAATCACCATGCTGATGAACACCATGGCCACCATCATCAGAGACATGAGGATCTGAGTCACATAGCTGAGAAATCCCAT
This sequence comes from uncultured Oscillospiraceae bacterium, assembly GCA_964408195.1. Lineage (GTDB taxonomy): Bacteria > Bacillota > Clostridia > Peptostreptococcales > Anaerovoracaceae > UBA1426. The sequence goes on from CAYOYO010000067.1 coordinate 9,232, forward strand.
GAGTTCGCCTGTTTCCATGGAGCCTGTGATGATCATGTTCCCCCCAAACCAGACGATGCCGATCATGCAGGCGTACATAGCAAACTGCATCAGAGGCATGGTAAACACCACCAGTTTCTCCGCATGCTTCTGGCTGTTCCTCAGCTGTTCCGCAGCCTCCCGAAATTTTTCACTTTCTTCGCCTTCTCGCACGTAGGCCTTCACCACACGGATGGCAGTGAGGTTTTCCTGCACGGTGGAATTCAACTTGTCATAATGTTTGAGCATGATTTGAAATCTGGGGAAGGCTTTCGTCATAATGACAGAGAGGCCAATGGCCAGAAAAGGAATGGCAACGAAGAAAATCAGCGACAACCTGGCGTTGATATACACCGCCAGACAAGTTGCAAAGACCATCATGATGGGTGCTCTCACCAGCATCCGGAGCATCATCATGACCACATTCTGGGTGTTGGTCACATCGGTGGTGAGCCGTGTAATAAGGGAAGGAGTTCCGAATTTATCCATGTTTGAAAAAGAGAACTCCTGGACCTTTTGAAAGAGACCATGCCGTAGGTTTTTCGCAAAACCCATGGCTGCCACTGCGGCCAACCTGCCGGCTGTCGCTCCAAAAGCCAGGGCCAGCATAGCCATGACAATCATGATTCCGCCTACGGTCAAAACATATCGCAGATTGCCCTCTGCGATACCCACATCGATGATCTGAATCATCAGGTAGGGAATAAAAATCTCAAGAATGGTTTCCCCCAGAATGGCCAGAGGGGCTAGTATAGCGTATTTTTTATACTCCCCAAAAAAAGGAGTCAGTTTTGTGATCATATATCCTCCTAAGATCAAAGCTGTAAAAAGTCTTTGCCGGGATATTGTATCATAAAAGCAAGCCGTTGCTCCGGCTTGCCCCTCACAACGATACAATAAATACATCCGGGCAAAGCCGATAGGCTTTGCCTCACAA
>CAYOYO010000068.1:0-10133 GCA_964408195.1 uncultured Oscillospiraceae bacterium
GATATTAACATGTTCCTGGACTACTGCAGGAGTTACAAGGTGGAAAAGGAGAAAAAAACCCATATTTACGAAAATGATCAGAGATCCCTGTCAAGGAAGAAATCCTCGCTTTCCGTCCTGTTTAAGCACCTGTACAGGGAAGGCTTTGTAAGCCGGAACATCACCGACGGCTTCAATCCAATCCGGGTGCCGAAACCGGGAGAAAGACAGATCAAGACCCTGCAGGACGACGAGGTCATGAAGATGCTGGATGCGGTGGTCACCGGGGTTAATCTGACGGATAAAGAAAAAGAATACTGGAAGAAGACAAAGTACAGGGACAAAGCAATTCTGTTGTTTTTCCTCACTTATGGGCTGCGGATATCCGAACTGCAGCAACTGAATCTTTCATCCTTTCATTTCAACAGAGGAGAATTCCTAATTTACCGAAAGCGAGGAAAAGAATCGGTCATGCCCCTGAATCGGACTGCCCAAAAGGCAGTACTTGAGTATATCCGGTCGGAAAGGCCCGATAGCGAGAAGCTGGACGAGGACCACAAGGATGCCCTATTTTTGTCCATCCAGAAGAAACGGATGACAGAACGGCAGATCAGGGAAATGGTGAAAAAATATACGTCAATCGGCCTTGAGACATCAAGATCTGCGGGCTACAGCCCCCACAAGCTGAGAGCTACCGCCGCCACATCCCTCATCGGAAGAGGAAACTCCATCTATGATGTGCAGGAGCTTCTGGATCATGAAAACGTAACCACTACACAACTTTATGCGGACCATACACGGAACGCACGGAGAGATTTGATCCGAACCTTCGAGTGGGGTGAGGATATGCTGGACAGTGTGAAAGACAAATCGAAAGACTTGGAGGAAAATGAATCAACGGATATTACAAAGAAATCGGAGGAAGAATGAGAAATAATACGGAACAACTTCTAATCAAATCCATGGGCATCAGCGAAAGGGTGCTGGATCATGTCCTTGCGGCAGAAAAGGAAATCACCGGCTCCTTTGCCGCTGCGGATGATATTATGGCCTACAATCAATATAAGGTGCTGGACGTGTTCCAGAAGTGCAGGATTACGGACATGCATTTTGGCTGGAATACCGGCTATGGTTACAATGACCCGGGAAGAGATGCCTTGGAAAAAGCCTATGCTATGCTCTTCAAAACGGATGCGGCCCTGGTCCGTCCCACCATCGTTAATGGGACTCACGCGTTAACTCTCATGTTAACGGGCACCTTAAGGCCAGGTGATGAGCTCATATACTGTACCGGAAGCCCCTATGATACCCTATGGGAAGTGATTGGATTAAGAGGGGAGGGCAAGGGGTCCCTGAAAGATTTCGGAATCACCTATAAACAGGTAGAATTATTGCCCGATGGCTCCATAGATCTTGAGGAATTGGGCAGGACCGTTTCAGCGCGGACCAGAGCCGTGGCAGTTCAACGTGCTACCGGCTACGGATGGAGGAAAGCCATCACCATCGATGAAATAGAGAAATGGGCAAGTTATGTGAAGGGAATCAATCCGGATATAATCTGCCTGGTAGACAATTGCTACGGAGAGTTTTTAGATACAAAGGAACCCACTGAGGTTGGCGCACATGTAGTGGCCGGATCCCTTATAAAAAATCCCGGGGGTGGGTTAGCCCTCACCGGCGGTTATATTGCCGGACGAGAGGATCTGATCGAAAGGATTTCCTATCGGATGACATCTCCGGGGATCGGTGGAGAATGCGGACTTACCTTCGGACAGACGCGCACCATGTTCCAAGGTCTTTTTATTGCTCCCAAAACGGTAAACGGTGCAGTCAAAGGGGCTATGCTCTGTGCTAAGGTGTTTGAAAATCTGGGCTATGAGGTCTGTCCCGGTGTCTTTGATCGGCGGAGTGATATTATAGAAGCGGTTAAGCTGGGAAGCCCTGAGGCCGTTATCGCTTTCTGCGAAGGAATTCAAGCCGCCGCCCCTATTGATTCCCATGTTAAGCCTATTCCGTGGGAAATGCCGGGATATGAAGATCAAGTAATCATGGCTGCAGGGGCTTTTATACAGGGATCTTCTATCGAGCTTTCCGCAGACGCGCCAATCCGTGAACCTTATATCGTTTATTTTCAGGGAGGTCTCACCTATGAGCATTCCAAATTTGGAGTGCTTAAAGCTATGCAGGCCATGGAGGATAAGGGATTGTTATGAGAACATTCCTTTCTATCGTCAAATTGTTGATTTTAGCCGGCATAGTGATTGCTCTGCCTGTTTATGCCTATTTTGAATATCCGGCATTTTTCAATCAATTCCGTACTATGGAAGGCGTAAATACCTACCTGGAGCACTATCAAACTGCAGGAATTCTCGTATACTTTGCACTCCAGGTGGTTCAGATTGTCATTTCCGTTATTCCCGGCCAGTTCATCCAATTTGCAGGCGGTTATGCCTATGGGTTCTGGCTGGGCTACCTTTTGGCAATCGCCGGAATCGCAGTTGGAACATCCATCGCTTTCGGCCTTGCCAGAGTGCTGGGTCGCGATGGGGTACACCTTCTTTTCGGTGAGAAGCGAATCAGTAAGTTTGTCAATCAGCTCAACAGCAAGAAAGCCTTTGCCATCCTGTTTGTCTTATTTGCCATACCCGGACTTCCAAAGGATCTGGTAACCTATGCAGCCGGTATTTCCCAGTTTGGTTACAAGCCCTTTCTTCTCTTGTCTCTCATAGCTCGAACACCTGCTCTCATGGGTACCATCATGATGGGCAGCATGCTCAACAAAGGCAGCTATTTCGGTCTGATCGCCCTGGCGATAGGGGCTGCCATTCTATGCGTATTTCTATGGTTCAAAAGACATGATCTTACCTCTTATGTGGACCGGATGTACAGCAAGTTTATCAATTACAATCAATAAATGCTTCAGTCCACTAAGAAAGCAACCCGAGAAGAAATCTGGATGTGATAAGTTGCCTATCCAACAAAAAAGGCAACCTGCATTTTGATTTTAAGGATACAGGCTGCTTTTACTGAGAAATACGTGCTTAGACAGAAGAAATCCTTTGAAAAAGCAACCTGGGAAAAAATAAAGACGCGCTAGGTTGCCCATACGATAAGAAAGGCAACCTGTATATTAATTTTAGGCTGCGGATTGTTTTTATGCACAAAACGCATTGAACGGCCGTTCACGATTGTACAAAAAAATAAGAACAAATGTTTATTTCCCTATTTACAGCGAACAAACATTCTGATATAGTGGTGGTACGAACAAATGTTTGCACAGGAGATTGCTGAGGGAATGCCATGAAAAAGAGACATCGTATAAAATCCAAATTCAGATTTTGCCTAACGGTAACGATCCTGCTTGTGATTTTGATTTCTGCAGCGGGAAATCTCATGGGACCAAACCAGGCGTTGAGTCTGACCAAACCCGTATACACGGAAATCATGATTGTGAACGGCGATACCTTATGGGAGTTGGCAAAAGTCTACGGCCCGGATGATCAGGATATCCGCAAGGTTGTGCATGCCATCTGTAAGATCAATGGCATTTCAGCAGACAGCATTCAATCCGGACAAAAGATTTTGATTCCCCGGTATCTCTAATCCCGGCATCAATATCAATAAACCCTTACAATCGGTGTTCTAATATGTAAGTGACGCCGCAGAATGCGCACTTACCGGTTTCGGTACTGTTCATACAGGTACTAGGATTCGGATAGCCCCAAAAAAGTCGCTTAAATCGGCGATTTTTACATACATGGTGATAAGCATTGAGATTCCAACGTTTATATGGATTGGATTCATTGAATTCATTTTAATGATTCCTCTGTGGCCCTGACATAAATAGAATGGGAAAAATATCTATTAGAAAGCGTTTTAGATACGAGACAGACATATGTATACATCCGATATATAAATATAGAATATGCGATGATCATAAATATAGATTGAGGAATTTAGGAGAATTTCTTTGATAAATGATAGAACTAAAAAGTATACCGGAAAATTCAAAAGAAGACGAGAAAATCAAATCCAAGGAAAAGAGAATCCAAGTTTCATTAATGAAGTAATAAATCTAAATCATTAAGAAGCAAATCTGCAGCCAGAAGAACCAAGAGGTCTTAGAAGATCGGATTTGCAAGATAGGTATATATTCTATTCCGAAAATTATGATTTAAGGAATAGTTGCCCCTCTCTTGAAGTGCCGCCCTTTCTCTTCTTCATTAGCATCAAGTTAATTATTGTTCAATACTGATTCATCGAGTATATTTCTATTAAAGCTATGCTTTAGGTCTTGTATCCAGATAACTTTGCAATATGATAACGGCAGCTTGTTTGTCGATTACCTCTTTGCGTTTTTTTCTGCTCACATCTGCCTGGATCAGGACTCGTTCTGCCATTGCTGTGGTAAATCGTTCATCCTGGTATTTGATTTCCACATGATGCAGGGCGTTGCTCCGGAGTTTGTTTTCCAAAGCAAGGGTGAATTCCCTTACCTTTTCCGTCTGTGGACTATCACTGCCATCGAGCCGTAGCGGCAAACCTATGACCACAACGCTGCATTCTTTTTCTCTGATCAGATCAAGAATCTTACCGGTGTCCTTCCTTATTCCAACTCGTTCTATAGTATAAAGTCCTTGAGCCGTTAGAAACAACTCGTCACTTAACGCAACGCCGATGGTCCTGTCACCTACATCCAGTGCCATTGCTCTCATAAATGGCCCTCCTTTTAAACATCTGTTGAAAAGAGTAATCTCCTTTATCAGGAACTTTTCATAATATTAATAATTAAAAAAATCTGTGGTGCAAAACAGAAGCGGGTCGAGTGACCCGCCGAATTAAGTCTATTTTTTTAGGAAGGCTCGAAGGAGTTCTTCCACCAGATCATCTCTTTCGATATGCCGGATGATGTTCCTGGCATTGTTATGACCTGTGATGTAGGAAGGATCTCCCGAAAGAATATATCCCACCATCTGATCGATGGCATTGTATCCCTTTTCCTCAAGGGCATCATAAACGGACTTTAAGATGGATTCCGTAGTCTGCTGACCGTCCTTGTCGGGACTGTTAAACAGAATGGTATTTCTGTCATCCATGGCTATCACCTTCCTATTCAAACTATCTAACACTAATTATAGCGAAGGGATTCTCCGGTACAATAGTTTTAGAGTTATTTAATATTGTTGTAACAAAACTTACAGCAATGAGGCGGCCACAGCAAAGGCTTCCGGTATTTTCGCCGCATCCTTCGCTCCTGCCTGAGCCATATCCGCTTTTCCTCCGCCTCCGCCTCCCGCGGCGGCGGCTATCTTCTTTATCATGTTCCCGGCATGATACCCTTTGTCCAGCAAATCATCGGATATGGATACGATAAAGGTGACTTTGCCATCATGGACTGAAGCGAGTACCATGATGCTGCTCTTTTCCCTTTCTTTGATCCTATCACAGAGGGTACGCAGCTCCTCCGTTTCGAAATCGCTGAATTCTCCGGTTATCAGTTTCACTCCATTGATAGTTTTTGCCTGGTTGATCAGGCTGTCCAAAGACGACCCCATCTCCTGCTGCTTGTATTGTTCCAGCTCTTTTCGATTGCTTTTCAGTTCTTCCGTCACAGCCACAATACGGTTCACCAGGCTGTCCGGTGATACTTTCAACAGTTCTGCGGCTTCCGCTAAAACTTTTTCTGCTTCAAAAAGGCGGGTGTTGATCGACAGTCCCGTGATGGCCTCAATCCTTCTCACTCCGGCTGCCACACCGTTTTCGGAAAGGATTTTAAATGCACCAATCTGTCCCGCGTTGCTCACATGGGTTCCACCGCAAAATTCGGTGCTGAAATCTCCCACACTTACTACTCTCACCACATCACCGTATTTTTCTCCGAACTGTGCCGCTGCTCCTGTCTTTTTTGCTTCTTCGATGGGCAGTTCACGGGCTTGCACGGGGAGAAATTCTATGATTTTGGAGTTTACCAGCTTTTCTACCCGATCCAATTCATCTTTAGGCACCGGTTCAAAATGTGTAAAATCAAAACGCAGACTATCCCCAGTCACATAAGAACCTGCCTGTGACACATGGTCTCCCACAACCTGTTTCAGGGCTTTGTGGAGGAGGTGGGTCGAGGTATGATTTCTGGCAGCACTGTTACGCTTCGCCGCATCCACCTGAGCTGTCACCTGATCACCTGCCAGAAGGGTTCCGGAAAGAACCTCGACTTTATGGAGGAAAACATTATGATGTTTGTTGACACTAATTACTTTGCCCTTGAAATTCCGGTTAAAAACCAGTCCACTATCGGCTACCTGCCCTCCCCCTTCGGGATAAAAGGGTGTCCGGTCAAGGACGATGGAAACGGTTTGTCCTGACAAGGTTTCCTCTGCGCTTTCGTTGCCGGAGTAGATGGCTATCACCTGGGCATCGTCTTGTAGCCTTTCATAGCCTACGAAGACCGTCGGTTCAAAATCCCCAAGATATACGGAATCTTCCTTCCAGCCTTCCGTGTCCATGGATTTTCTTGCCGCTCTGGCCATTTCTTTCTGATGCTTCATGAGCTTCCGGAACCCTTCTTCATCCAGGTCGCAGCCTTTCTCCTCCAGGATCTCCCGTGTCAATTCGAACGGAAAGCCGAAGGTGTCGTAGAGTTTGAAGACCACTTCGCCGGGTAGAATCCGGCCGCAATTGTTCTTGAGTTTTTGAATTTCTTCCTCCAGGAGCAGGCTTCCCTGGTCGATGGTATGACTGAACTTCTCTTCCTCAACGGAAAGGATACGCTGAATATAATCTTTTCTGTCTTCTAATTCTGAATAGGCCTTTCCTGAGGTGGTGATTACACGTTTGGAAAGTACTGCCAGGAAGCTTCCCTTTATTCCAAGGAGCCTGCCGTGTCTCGCAGCCCGGCGCAGCAGGCGGCGTAGAACGTATCCCCTGCCCTCGTTGCTGGGCAAAATGCCGTCGCCTATCATAAATGTAATGGACCTGATGTGATCCGTTATAATGCGGATCGATACATCGGTGGGCTCTTTTCCAAAATGGTACTTAACCCCGGACATCTCCACTACCCCTTCAAGAATATAGCGGATGGTATCCACATCAAAGATGGAATCCACCCCCTGCATGACACAGGCTAACCGCTCCAGTCCCATGCCGGTATCGATGTTTTTATACTTTAAGGGTGTGTAATTTCCCTCGTTGTCCTTATTGAATTGGGTGAAGACGTGATTCCATATTTCTATGAAGCGATCGCAGTCACAGCCCGGTTTGCAGTCCGGCTTGCCGCATCCGTAGGCCTCGCCTCTGTCAAAATAAATCTCGGAACATGGGCCGCAAGGTCCTGTGCCGATCTCCCAGAAGTTATCCTCTTTTCCCATGCGGATGATCTTCTCTTCATCGATACCGATGATATCATTCCAGATAGCGAAAGCCTCATCGTCTTCTTCATAGATGCTGGGCCAAAGCTTGTCCGCAGGCATCTCTAACACATCTGTAAGGAACTCCCAGCCCCATTTGATGGATTCCTCTTTGAAATAGTCGCCAAAAGAGAAGCTGCCGAGCATCTCAAAGAAGGTACCGTGTCTGTCCGTATAGCCCACATTGTCGATGTCTCCTGTGCGGATGCATTTTTGGCAGGTTGTCATCCTTTTTGACGGCGGCACCTCTGTACCGGCAAAAAAAGGCTTTAACGGTGCCATGCCGGAGTTTATGATCAATAAGCTCTTGTCGTTTTCCGGAATCAAGGAAAAACTACCTCTTGGAAAGTGCTCTTTTTCGATATAGAAATCGCGGAACATATCCCGCAGCTCGTTCAGCCCAATCTTCTTCATTTATGTCGCTCCTCAATAAAATATTCATAACATTGTATCATATTGAGGTACGGTTGTGTAGATTCTTTCGGTTAAAATATCAGCATTTGTTGTAGTACTTTGTTACTATCCCAGGATCCCAATAGGTTTTCGGAAAATCTTGCTAATCTGAGCAAAATTTCGACTAATGTGTGAAAATATACGCATGAGTGTGTATAAATCTCCAAGCAACTGCATAAACGGCTTTTTCATACAAAGTGGCGAGAAAAAGCCACACACAACTTGAGATTTTGCACATTTTCATGTATCTATGGTAAAATGAACTGAGAAAGGGTTTTACTTATGAAAACAATTACTTTATTGCTGCCTCTAATTTTAATATTTACTATTGTTATCGTTATTATCACAGTAATCAATAGCAGATCATCCGGCGACCAGAATGGGAGAACTCATCAAGAGAATAAAGGATATCGGACATTGTGCAGAAGCCGGAATAATCGGGTCATCGCAGGCGTCTGTGGTGGTATCGCGGAACACTTTGGATGGAATGCTACACTTGTCCGATTGTTTTTTATATTCTCAGGGATTGGCATTATGGTATATATTATCTTGGCTCTCGTGATTCCGGATTCGGACACGCCATTGTTGTAAAGGATGATCATTACAAATTACACTTTTAATCCTTGACACTCGAGCAGCACTTCTGTATAAAACACTATAGACATTTCAAAATAGTGTCAGCAACCCCGACCTCCTGTTACCTTTGCACAAATTCTTTACATAAATAATGTTAGGATTGGACTTATGAAGAAAAATTTACTTGGAAATACTGGTCTGGAAGTAACTGAAGTTGGGTTCGGTGTCCTCACCATGGGGGGCACCCAGCTGAACCTCGCCGTTCCTGAGGGAGCGGCCGTACTTCGCTATGCTTTAGAACGAGGAATAAACTTTCTGGACACTGCACAATATTATCGTACCTACCCTTATATTAAAGAAGCCCTCAAAGGAACGAATTTTGATCCGGTCATTGTCTCCAAATGCCTTTACGGAAGCTACGCAGAAATGTGGGAAGCCATTGAAGAGGCTAGGCAAGAGCTGAACCGGGATGTAATCGATATCTTCCTTCTCCATGAAGTACGTAGCGATCCCGACTGGGATCTCCGTGCCGGGGCCTTTGAATGCCTCCAGGATGCCAAAGCGAGAGGAATTGTAAAGGCCGTGGGCCTTTCCACTCACCACGTAGATGTAGCCCGCCGCGCTGCATTTACACCCGATCTAGATGTGCTCTTCCCTCTTATCAACTTCAAGAGCCTTGGGATTCGGGACGGTCAGGGGCCGGGTACCAAGGAAGACATGGCTCATGCCATAAAAGTCGCTTCAGAAGCCGGAAAAGGGGTCTTCGGCATGAAAATCTTCGGCGGTGGCATCCTGACAGGCAACTACCGAGAAGCCATCGAATATGTCAGAAATCTGCCGGGTATCTCCTCTCTTATGGTTGGCTTCGGCTGCACCGAAGAAGTGGATCGGATCGTCGAATTGATGGAAGGAACCCTCTCTCCCGATTATGTGCCCGACATGAGCAAAAAACGGATTTTTATCGATCAGGGAGATTGCGAGGGCTGCCGGGCCTGTTTGCATCGCTGTCCCAATCATGCTATCTATATGAATGAAACAGGCCAGGCCAATGTCCGATATGACATTTGCCTGACCTGTGGATACTGCGCTCCAGTTTGTCCTGTTCGAGCAATCATTATGCTCTGAGGACTCTGCTCTTGTTATTATTCTTCTTCCTCATCATCGTGTTCAAATTCCGAATCAGGATCAAAGCCTTCTAAACCTTCCAGCTTCAGCCCGTGTTTTTTCGCATAGTCGTAAATAGCGGTTTTGATGGCCTGTTCGGCAAGGACGGAGCAATGGATTTTGGCCCCGGGCAACCCACCAAGTTCATCAACAAAATTTTGGTTGGTGAGCTTCAGAGCATCCTCAAGGGTCCTGCCTTTTATCATATCGGTAGCCACGCTTGAAGAAGCGATGGCAGAGCCACATCCGAAAGTCCGGAACTTGGCGTCTACAATCACATTGTTCTCCACTTTCAAGGATATTTCCATCATATCCCCGCATACGGGACTACCATAAGTACCGACGGCGTCGGCGTTCTCGATGACGCCGGTATTTCTGGGGTTGGTGAAATGATCCATTACTTTTTCATTGTACATACCCATGTTTCTATCTCCTTCCTGCCTGATCAGGCACGACAACTGCAATTTTGTGCGGTTTCCATTATGTGATCCTTGTCATATGGCGAAAATGCTCTGAGTTTTTCGGTAATCTCTATGATAACCTTTACTGCGTAATCAA
>CAYOYO010000069.1:0-9779 GCA_964408195.1 uncultured Oscillospiraceae bacterium
GAGATTATTTTATTATAAAAGTGTGATTTGCCTTGACTGATGGGGGCATATGAAACGAGATTAAGTTTAAAATCGCGGATAAGATGGCCCTGAGCAACTGGAAAAAAGACCGAAATGGCTTCGTTGGAATACTGTTCCCATAATTCTTTCATAAAAATTTGTCTTGTTATACAAAATCCTCTTTTTTCCCTTGTTTTTTGATAACAGAGGGGCAAGGTCGGATTCCTATAAAAAGGAAATCGTCTGAAAATGTGGCTTTCTGGCTCCTGCCCTTTTACCAGAAAGCTGCCAGTTATACAAATACCTTCTCATTTTCGTTTTGTTTGTATAGCAAATCGGCTATTTGCTATACAAAATCCCTTTATTCTCTTGTTTTTTGGATAATTAAGAGGCAAAGTCGGATTCCCATTAAAAGGTAAACGTCTGAAAGTGTGGATTTCTGGCCCCTGCCCTTTTGCCGGAAAGCTGCCCGTTATACTAACAGCCTATCTTTTTCGTTTTATTTGTATAACAAGTACCCGATTTGCAATAGAGAGTAAAGATGATGGGGGTATAGGTAGGTGACTTGAAACAACGGCGTGAATATCCCCGGCCCGGACGTCATATACATAACTTGACGAGAAGATTCCAACGCCAAAGAATATGACAATGGTATAAAGGGGGCTATGCAAATTGAAGGATTACATAGAAGAACGTGTCATTGAATTGGCGCGCTATATTTTAGAGACCGATGCGACCGTTCGTGCCACCGCCAAAAAATTCCGGGTAAGCAAATCCACTGTCCATAAGGATGTGACGGAGCGCCTGGCAGAAATCAACCCAAATATGGCCGCAGAGGTTAAATCCATCCTTGACAACAACAAGGCGGAGCGCCATATTCGCGGTGGTCTTGCAACACAACAAAAATACAAGAGCCTGCACGAATAGCCGCAAAGTACATTGCAATCATCTTGGTTTCTATGAATCAAACAGGATAAAATCGCCCGGGGCATGGCAGCCACCGGGCGTTACTTTGTTCTGACCTGCGAGCATCACCGAAGACCGGCAAACTGAACCGGGTCGATAGGGATACCATCCTGCAGGACTTCAAAGTGGAGATGGGGAGGATCACTGCTCTCGAAGAGGGCGGTTATACCCACGCCGCTGATCACGTCTCCTGCTTCCACCACATCTCCTTCCTCTACCATACGGTCTGTGGACAAGTTGGAGTAACGGGTCACATATCCGCTGCCGTGACTGATTTCAATAGTAATACCCAATTTGTCATCATTGTAGACCTTTGTGACAGTTCCGCCTTTCACAGCTATCACCGGCGTTTCCGGGGCTGCTTCAATATCTACTCCCCGATGAACCACATATTGATCCAGAGTGGCGCTGTATATCAGTTCGTCACCCGAGTATCCCTTTGCAATTACACCGCCTTCAATAGGGGCAACCATCTTTCCGCGGGATTCTCCGCTGCCGTCGGGACCGGGTGCCGGCGTATCCCTGCTGTCTACCGTGGGCACCGGCTGTACCACGTTCAGACCCCCATCTCCGATGAGGTAGTCCTCTCCTTCCTCACGGGTATTTATGTTACCACCGTTTTCCTCCTCCGCTACCCATCGCCGGTCGTTATCCCATACCACCATAGCCGCTGCCACGATGAGAAGAATAGCGATGATGGTCACCATAGTATAGCGGTAGTTCCATTTTCGCCTGCCGTCTTCGTTATTATCATATGCGCTGCTGCCGTCGATCCGCATTCTTTCACACCTCCGTCATTAAAAGAATTGTGTTTCTTGTAGTATCTCCCCTTTTTTTGCATATCATACTGAAGAAGCGGTTCCGGGAAAAAATCACTAAAAATTTCTTGCGGAATAAGTAATTATGCATTATAATGTTGCAATTATACCAGTTGCAAATATTCACCCTTGCTTGCCTATTAGTCGGGTCGCCCGCATGTCAAACAAAGGCGTTGATAAATATTCAGAATTTATGCAGCCGGAATTCCGGAAAGCATTTAATATTGAGAGGAGAAAAAACATTGAGCAAGTTCATCATGGCAGAGGCAAATTCCAGAACCATATCCGGAGAGGACAAAATCTTCGGTATCAATAAACTAGCTCAGGAGATGGCTCGGAAGGTGGGAAAGGATAAAGTGGTAAACGCCACCGTAGGTGCCCTTCTGGACGACAAAGGCGACCTGATTGTCCTGTCTTCCGTGGTAGAGGCTTTGAGGCAGCTTTCTCCCAACGATTTTGCCGAATACGCCCCCATCGCCGGCGTTCCCGCTTATCTCGATGCGGTTAAAAAGGCCGTATTTATGGATTATGAGCCCTCCTGCAACCTGGAGGCCGTAGCCACCCCGGGAGGTACGGGAGCAATCCATAATGCCATACAGAATTATACCAAACGAGGCGATGTGATTCTGACCTCTGACTGGCACTGGGGTCCCTATGGCACCATCGCCCAGGAGCTGGAGCGCAAGCTGGATGTTTATTCACTTTTTAACGAAAGCGGCGGCTACAACGTTGAAGCGCTGAAGGAGAAAATGATACAGCTACTGGCCCATCAGGACGGAGTTCTCCTCATTCTCAACACCCCCTCCCACAACCCCACGGGTTACTCCCTGACCTCGGATGACTGGAACCTTCTCCTGACCATGCTGAGTATTCTGTCCCGGGACAAGACAAAAAAAATCGTTTTATTGGTAGACATCGCCTATTTGGATTTCGCCGGCGAAGCCAAATCCGCACGGGCCTTCCTTCCCAAGCTGGAGCATTTACCCGAAAATCTGCTGCCCCTCATTGCGTTCAGCATGTCAAAAAGTTATACTATGTATGGCATGCGGTGCGGCGCCCTGCTGTGCCTGTCGCCAAATAAAGCAATCACCGATGAGTTTAAATTAGTAAACAGCTTTTCCAATCGGGGCACCTGGTCCAACGGAACCAGATCTTCCATGGTAGTCTTGAGTCGCATCTTCGGAGATCCCGCACTGCTGGAAAAAGTGGTGCAGGAAAGGGAATCCGCCCTTTCCCTGCTTTTAACTCGGGGTAGAATCTTTACGGAAGCCATGGAAAAAGTGGGCCTTTCCATGTGTCCTTATCACTGCGGGTTCTTTGCCATCGTTCTATGCGAGGACCCGGAGGCTGCGGCTTCCGATGCCATGAAGGAAGGGATTTTCGCGGTACCCATGGGACAGGGCCTTCGAGTGTCCCTAGCCTCCCTTTCCGAAGAAAACTGCAGGACGGTGCCGGAAAAGCTTGCCATGGCCATCGGCAGAACTCGCGCCTGAGAGCCGGCTGCCGAAGGCATCCCTGTTAAAGAGAGTAGGAAACTATGTATCCCCATAACGATTATAATGACAATTTAGTCCATAGCAACCATATTGAAAACCCGGAAGCCTCCCACATCCATTCTTTGGATGTGGAGGTTTTCTATCTGAATGAAAACGGCATCATGAAGCCTTCTGCCTATCAGGCCCTCTTTGCTCAGCTGGCGGAGAGGCATCTGGAAATCTATGCCTCCGGGGCAGGCGAGACCATGAAATACGGCCTTGCCTGGGCTTTGGTTTCCATGGCCATCCAGGTGGAGCGTCCCATCGAAACCTGCATGAAGCTTTCCGCCTACACCTGGTATTCTCAAAGGCAGGGCCCTTATTTCCGCCGGGAACTGGTCTTCTGCAACAGCGTAGGGGATGTTATGTTTCATGGAAGTACTTTTTCCGTCCTATTAGAAGTGGCTACCCGAAAGGTGTTCCGAAAAAAGGAGCTCCCCTTCCCCCTCACCGAACCCAGGGAAGTGTTCTGCATCGAAGCAGAGCACCACTTCCGGGAAAGCGCAGATTACGTGCCCTGTGAAACCAGAAAAATCTACGGCAGCGACCTGGATTTGCTGGGTCATGTGAACAATCGGCGCTACGGAGACTTTGCCTATGACGCTCTTACAGAAGAGGAAAGGCTTCGGCTGAAAGAAATCCGTCGAATGGAGCTGTATTTTGTTTCGGAAATGCGAGATAGAGACAACTTTACCATGTTAAAATCCGCGGAAAGGGATCGGATCCTCCTTCGCGGTCATAATAATACCAAGGGCGACATGGCATTTGATATGGTTTTCAAATTTTGACCCCCTCATGTTTAAAAAGGAGGAAATCATGACAGGAGCAAATAAAAATATAATTACCCTTTCGGAAGACCTGATCAACAAGGACTTTCGGCAGAAAGTCCTTTCCTCCCCGGCAGGAGATTATATTACGGACTATAAAGTAGCTTTTTCCGGCGGCTATCTCTACCTGGACCTTTCTCTCCAGGTAAAGACCCTGGGAGCCCTCTCCGCAAAATATCGCCTGGAGGTGGCGGATCTGGTTTTCAAACCGGGCAACCACAAAATCATAGCCGATTACGTGGAGGACGTAAGTTCGGAAGGCGGATTTGCCCAGACCATGATGTTGAAAGCCGTGGGACTGAAAGGCGGTACCTTCCTGCAGACGGCGGTCTCTATGGCCAATCCCCCCGGCATCAAAGCGGATGCAAAAAGCTGCTCCATGGATCTGGAACAGCTCTACCCTCTGAATGAGGTTCTTGCTTCTAATTTGGTATTGGAATACCTGGATTGCCGGGACGGTATGCTCCAGCTTTCCTACCGGCTTGTTCTCTAGACCGTCATTCCGCCACTTTTCAGAGTTTTAGAGAAAAAGCTCCGGATTTCTCCGGAGCTTTATTGTTATGCTTTCTTTTTCGGATGCACGTGGATTACCTTTGTGGGGCAAACCTTGGCGCAGAGAGTGCAGTTGGTGCACTTGGTGTAATCGATGACTGCGTGGTTGTTCTCCACGTGGATGGCATCGAATTTACAGGCCTTTTCGCAGAGCTTGCAGGCGATGCAGCCAATGCTGCAGATGTCTTTTGTGACGCTGCCTTTGTCGATGGAACTGCAACCCACCACCACACGCATTTTGTCGGGAACAATCTCAATGAGCAGGTTGGGGCAGACTTTGGCGCAGGCTCCGCAGCCCACGCAGCGATTGCGATTTACTACCGCAATGCCGTTTTCAATATAGATGGCACCGTAATCGCAGACTTTGACGCAGTCGCCGAAGCCCAGGCAAGCCTTTTCGCAGGTGCCTCTGCCTCTGTAAAACAGCTTGTTGGCTGTACAGTTCTGATATCCTTGGTAGTCCATGGAGTAACTGGTTTTTTCTCTGGTGCCGGAGCATTTGACGATAGCCACTTTGGCCTGGGCTCCCTGAAACTCCACGCCTAAAAGTTCGCTGATGGCCAAAGCCACTGCGTTGCCCCCCGGCGTGCACAGGTTGGCCGGCACAGAGTGGTCCGCAGCCAGAGCCCCTGCATAATCGGCACAGCCCGCATAGCCGCAGGCACCACAGTTTGCACCGGGAAGCGCATCCGTAATGGCTGCAGCTGTTTCATCCACCGCCACAGCCATAAACTTGGCGGCCACGGTGAGAATGATACCGGACAGGAGGCCGATTCCCACTACGATTCCGACAGGAATTACAAATTGCATGATCTGGTCCTCCTTTCTTAAAGTCCGAATATGCCATCGATCACGCCGGCAAAGCCCATAAAGGACAGGGACATGATGGAAGCTGCTACGAGGATTGACGGAACCCCTTTGAAGGCAATGGGGTAGTCGTTGTTTTCAATGCGCTGCCTTACGCCGGCAAACATGACCATGGCCAGCAGGAAGCCGACACCGGCTCCGAAGGAATTGACCAGGGACTGGATATAGGTATAGCTTTCGTCGATGTTCAAGATACAGACGCCCAGCACCGCACAGTTGGTGGTGATCAGTGGCAGGTACACTCCAAGTCCCTTGTGAAGGCCCGGCACATGTTTCTTCAGGGTGATTTCCACCAGCTGCACTAGGGCCGCGATGACCAGTATGAACACGATGGTCTGGAGATAGTCGATTCCCAGCGGTACCAGAAGTCCCATATGGATGGGATAGGTCACCGCCGTAGCAAGGACCATGACAAAGATTACCGCTAGGCTCATGCCCACTGCGGAGTCCAGTTTTTTCGAAACTCCGAGGAAGGGGCATATCCCTAAGAACTTGACGAGGACGAAGTTATTGGTCAGGACTGCGCCCATCATAATGATTGCTAATTCTGTCATTGTGCGCATCCTCCTTTACTGGCGGAGGGGCATCCGCTTGCGGAAGGACAGCCCTCACAGCCGAATTCTGTCTTTTTGATTGCTCTGCCCTTGGAAAGGTAGTTGATCAAGGCAACCAGACAACCAAAGGTAAAGAATGCTCCCGGGGCCAGCATAAATATGGCCATGGGATCGATGATGTCCGCGGTGAGATTGAATCCAAGCCATGCGCCGGATCCGATAATCTCCCGGATAGACCCCATCAGGAAGAGAGCAAATGTAAAGCCCAGTCCCATTCCCACTCCATCCAGGGCGGAATCGATTACAGAGTTTTTGTTTGCGAACATCTCGGCTCTTCCCAGGATGATGCAGTTTACCACAATCAGCGGGATGAAGAGCCCCAAAGCTTCATTGATGGACGGGGCAAACGCTTGCAGGAGCAGGCTGACCACCGTTACAAATCCGGCAATGACTACGATATAGCAGGGTATCCTGACTTTATCGGGAATCACACTTTTCAGCATGGATATTACGATATTGGAGCAGATCAATACCGCCATAGTGGAAACTCCCATTCCCAGCCCGTTCACAGCTGAAGTTGTAACAGCCAGAGTGGGACAGGTACCCAGGAGAAGCACCAGAACCGGGTTTTCTTTGACGATCCCGTTCCGGACTAAGGACAGTTTATTCATTATCTGCACCTCCCATCTTTTCAAATTGTGCCAGTGAGGCATCCACTGCACGGAATATGGCATTGGAGGAAATAGTCGCTCCCGTGACAGCGTCGATCTGGGTCATATCCGGTTCGTTTGTCCGGGTCACGGCAACCTGCCCCTGATACTGGGCCAGATAATCCACGGTCATGGCCTTGGTTCCCAGTCCCGGGGTTTCCGCATGACCGGTGACTTTCACCCCGGTGATTTCACCCTGGTCGCTGACACCTACCATTACGGTGATTTTTCCGCCAAAGCCCTTGTCCTGGGCGGTGAAAACATAACCTTTTTTATTGTTGGCCTCATAGACCTCCAGAACGCCGGGAGACAGCTCGGTTTCCATCGGGCTGAAGGCCCCTTCTCCGCCGGGAAGGACTTCGCCTCTGGCGATGTTGGCATTTTTGATGTTGATTTCATCGATGATGGGCTTTGTGACCTGATAGGTTCCCGCCAGTGCAGCGGTGATCACCAGGCAGATCAGGAAGAGCACCAGAGTCGGTGTGATCATTTCTTTGGAAGACTTCATTTCTTGCCACCTCCTCCATAGATTTTACGCCTGGACAAACCGTCGATATGCGGCGTCAGTATATTCATGAGAAGGATTGAGAAGGACACGCCCTCGGGAAGGGATCCATTGAGCCGGATGATCATGGTCAGGAGACCGCAGCCGATACCGAAAATGATCTTTCCATTGGTTGTCAGCGGTGAAGTGGAATAATCCGTGGCCATAAAGATGGCACCCAGCATCACACCGCCGGCGAATATATGAAAGATGGGATCCTGTCCCGCCACCAGAGCAATCACGAACACGGTCCCGATAAAGGCCACCGGGATCGTAGGTTCGATGACCTTTCTGGCGATTAAGTAAATGCCACCCAAAAGTAGCGCAAAAGCACTGGTCTCACCGAGACATCCACCGACAAATCCCAGGAAGAGATCAATGTTGGAGGGCAGCGTGGCCGGATCTCCACCCATGTTCAGGATGCCAAGAGGTGTGGGGCCGGTTACCGCATCCGCAGCTTCCATAATTTGTTTGGGCAACGGCCAGGTAGTCATGGGTGTGGCAAAGGATACCAGCAGCACGATTCTTGCCGTTATGGCAGGATTCGCAAAGTTCTGCCCGATACCCCCAAAGAGCTGTTTCACGATGGCAATGGCTACAAAGCAACCGATGACTGCCATCCAGTAGGGCAAGGAGGACGGCAGGTTGAAGCTTAAGAGAATGCCGGTAACCGCCGCGCTCAGGTCGGAGATGGTATTGGGCTTTTTTGTCACCTTCTCAAAAGCCCACTCGAAGAATACGCAGGACACCACACAGGTTATGGTCAGGAGAATGGCTCTTGGGCCGAATATGACGCCGGACATGATGAATGCCGGCACCAGTGCGATGATCACATCCAGCATGATTCTGGAAGTAGTGGTGGTATCAAGCACATGGGGCGAGGAGGAAACGGTCAGGGTTCCTTGATTGTAACGACTCATTATTTCTTTCCTCCTTCCGCAACAAATTGTTTTGCAAGCCTGTTCATAAAGCTCAGCTGTTTTTTGGCAGGGCACACATAGGAGCAGGAGCCGCATTCCATACACAGACTTACATTGAGCTTTTTCAGAGCTTCCAGATCTCTTCTGTCGTAAGCTTTGAAGATGGTGGTGGGCATCAGCATCATGGGACAGGCCTTGGTGCATCTGCCGCAGTTAATACATGCTGTTTCCTTGGGGAATTCAGCCCATTCTTCATCAAAAGCCAGGATGGCGTTGTTGTTTTTGATGACGGCAATTCCGTCATCGTAGATGGCTCTTCCCATCATGGGTCCGCCCATGATGATCTTTTTCGGTACTCTGCGGTACCCCCCGCAGAAAGCCACTAAGGCGTTGATGGGTGTGCCGATGAGGACTTCCACATTCTTCGGATTCTTGATAGCGGTGCCGTCAACGGTGATCCGCTTGGACACAAGAGGCATGCCGGTTTCGATGTAGCGCTGAATGGCCACAAGGGAACTGACGTTGGACACGATGACTCCCGAATCGGCGGGCAGCTTACCCGGGGGAACCACTCTTCCAGTGGTTTCGTAGATGATGACCCGCTCCGCTCCCTGGGGATACATGGGCTTCAAAGTGAACACTTCGATAGACGGGTCATCCTTCACCATATCTGCCAGCTTTTTGATGGCTGCTTCCTTATTGGCCTCGATGGCGATGATGGCTTTTTTGATGCCCAGATGCTTCATGGTGGTCTTGATGCCGCCGATAAGCCACTCTGAGTCCTCCATCATGGTCCGAAAGTCGGCTGTGATATAAGGTTCGCACTCCGCACCGTTGATGATGAGGGTATCCACTTCATCCAGATTTTTCGGGTTGAATTTCACATGGGTGGGGAAGGCTGCCCCGCCCAGGCCTACCACTCCCGATGCCCTGACAGCTTTCAGGAAGCTGTCTTTGTCCGTCACTTCCGGTGGCGCGATACTTTCCAGAACTTCCTGATTTTTGTCCACGGAAATCGTAACGATGGAATCCCAAATCCCCACCGAGCTCATGGAGTTTTCGATGGATATGACTTTTCCGGATACTCCGGTATGAATCGGAGCGCTGACAAAGGCTTCGCTGTCTCCGATTACCTGGCCAACCTTGACCTGATCCCCCACCGCTACCGTCGGTTGGCAGGGGGCCCCGATATGCTGTACCATGGAAATGTACACTTTATCGGGTAGCGGCATTTTTTCCGTAGGGCATTCGGAAGTATTCTTATGATGCTCTACATGAATTGCCGGCAGATGTTTGTTGAAAATACTCATACCTACCCTCTCGTTCTACCTAGATTGATCTATTATATCGGCGCTTTCACCGGTGCGAAAGCGCGGGAATAGATGCGCATTTTTTACGAGTGGCTTAAAGAGGCCACCCAAAAACACATTATAACATAACCCTTTCTATTATGTCGGGGTTTTTGTCGATTTTTTTGCTTTTTTGA
>CAYOYO010000070.1:0-9631 GCA_964408195.1 uncultured Oscillospiraceae bacterium
GCCGCAAAGCGACGGCAACGAAACAAACATAGCCCGACATAAGGGCAAGAACCATGGAAACGTTGACCAGTAAGCATGTAATCATTGCAGCGGTAAATATAATAAAGCGATGAGTAAATCCATTTTGTTTTCATCCCCTGACTCTGTCAAAGTTGTTCCGCATTTATGATACAATGAAGAGGTAACTGCAATCAATCATCTCACAAAAGGATGACGAAAAGAGGCCGGATTATTTGATGGAACAACAGACACACAAGGATATGAAATCCATACTGAAATTTGCCGGAGCGTTTATCGCCTGGCTCATCGGGTCCGGATTCGCCACGGGCCAGGAGATACTCCAATTCTTCACGAGCTACGGCTATGCAAGCTATGGCGTGGTTCTGATCAATCTGGCGGGATTTCTCGCCATGGGACAAATCCTGCTTACTACGGGATTCGAGCAAAAGGACAACAAGGATTTCAATGATTACCAATATTACTGCGGCAGGAGACTGGGGGCATTCTATTCATGGATCATTCCTGTCATACTTGTGTTGGTAATGGCGGTTCTCATCTCCGGTGCCGGGGCGACTCTGAATGAATATTACGGCGTCAACAGCCAGCTGGGCTCCGGGTTCATGGCCCTGATGGTTTTGGGCGCATATTTACTGGGTTTTGAGAGGCTGATCAAGGTGGTATCCGCCATCGGTCCCGTTATCATACTCTTTTCGCTGTTTGTGGGAGCCGTCACGGTGATCAGGGATTTTCAGAACATGGGGGAAATCTCCCAGTACAAAGAAGTGCTGGCGGATAAGCAGTCCGCCCCAAACTGGTTTGTCAGTTCCATGCTTTATGTGTCTTTAAATTTCCTGTGTGGAGGGAAATATTTCTCGGCCCTGGGAGGGTCGGCAAGCTATCGGAATTCGGCGAAATGGGGCGCCATTCTCGGGGCGGGCGCCGTGATTCTATCGATTGCAACCATGAATACCGCCATTCTCTTAAACGGAGGAGACGCGGCTCTGCTTTCCGTTCCCACCCTGTATCTGGCCAGGAAACTCTCTTATGTTCTCGGTGGGGTCTTTTCCATTGTTCTGATTCTTGGTATGTTCTCCTGCTGCTCGGCCATAATGTGGACTGTCTGCAACCGCTTCTCGGAAGACGGGACCAAGCGGAGCAGGATCGTGGCAGCGGCGGTGGCTTTCGGCACATTTCTGCTTGGAATGCTGCCCTTCACAAAGCTCATGGGCGTTTTCTACCCTTTTATAGGGTATATGGGTCTGCCATTTGTTGCGTGTGTTCTTTACAAGGGTTTTAAAAGACGAGTGCCGAAATTCGAAAAAGACCATGGGACCAATTGCGAATAAAGGGGTAAATATTATTCTGGCAGACAAGCAAACAGTTAATTTATTGAGAGGTAAACCTTAATCGCCGGAGAAGTAAACAAGCCTGTGAGCTTTTAGGAAAGGGATGTGAGTTTATGTCAAAGATGCCGGTTATTTTTGCGGGGCACGGTTCGCCCATGAATGCAATCGAACAGAATGAATATACGGAAAACTGGAGAAACCTAGCCGGGAAGATTCCAAAGCCGGAGACAATCCTTTCGATTTCTGCGCATTGGTATACCCATGGCACGAGAATTATGAACAGTGAAAGCCCGGAAACGATTTATGATATGTACGGTTTCCCGGAAAAATTGTATCAGGTGGTCTACCGTCCGCCGGGGTCCACTCACTTTGCCGGAATTTCAAAAGAGCTGATATCGAGACAAACAGGATTCGATAACACCTGGGGAATCGACCACGGAACCTGGTCTGTGCTGGTACACATGTATCCGAATGGGGATATTCCTGTGTTTCAAATCAGTATCGACGGAAATGCTCCACCGGAGGAACACTACCGGATTGGGCGGGAGCTAAGTGCTTTGCGGAATGAGGGAGTTTTGATCTTTGGCACGGGGAATATCGTCCACAATCTGAGGCGGGTGGATTGGAACATGGGGAACAAAGGCTTCGACTGGGCTTATGAATTCGATGATTTTATACACAGGAATATTATGTCGAAAAACCATGGGGACATTTTGAAATATAAGGATGCCGGCGATATTGCCAAGCTGGCAGTCCCAACTCCGGATCATTTTTATCCTTTGCTGTATATACTTGGTGCATCAAGCGAAGAAGACAAGGTTACCTGCTATAACAAATCCTCTGAGCTTGGCTCCATCACGATGACCGGTTACCTATTCGAATAGGTTTTGTGGTAGACTTCCTTTTCAAGTGAAAAGCGCCTGCGGGGGAGCAGGCGCTGAAAATACTTTATTCGAAGCAGGTACGGAGGCAGTACGCTGTTGATATATAGTATGCAGGTGGGGATAATCGGTGACAAATTTCCTTCATCCATCATGAAAGCAGTTTCGCCAGGCCTTCGGTATAGGGCGGACGAATGACACCTTTTTCAGTGATAATTGCTGTAATCAGTTCCGCATCCGTCACGTCAAAGGCCGGGTTGTAGGTCCTGACTCCCTCCGGGGCCATGGATTTCTTGTACCAGGCTTTGTAGATTTCCTCCCCCGGACGCTCTTCAATGGGGATGTTTTTTCCGGTGGGTGTCTTCAAGTCGATGGTGGAAATCGGCGCATGAACATAAAAGGGGATTCCGTAATGCCGGGCTAAAATAGCTACTCCGGAGGTTCCGATCTTATTGGCCGCATCCCCATTTGCCGCAACACGGTCGCAGCCCACCACTACAGCGTCGATCCAGCCGTTTTTCATAACGATGGAAGCCATGTTATCGCAAATTAAGGTCACATGAATGCCGGCCTCTTGCAGTTCCCAGGCTGTGAGCCTTGCACCCTGCAGGAGAGGCCTGGTTTCGTCGGCAAAGACCTTGAATTGGTAGCCCCGCTGGTGTCCGAGATAAATAGGGGCAAGTGCGGTACCGTACTTTGCCGTGGCAATGGTGCCTGCATTGCAGTGGGTTAAAATCCCCATACCGGGTCTCAGAAGAGTCAGTCCATGTTCGCCGATCTTTTTGCATACCCCTTCGTCCTCTTCGAAAATGAGATGCGCTTCTGCCAGCATGGCCTGCTTGATTTCCCCCATGTTCTTATGCTTGTTGGCTAGTATGCATTGTTCCATCCGGTCCAGTGCCCAGAACAGATTCACGGCTGTTGGCCTGGCGGAGCCCAGATAGGTTTTTACCTTTTTATATTCTTCATAAAACGCAGCAAAGTCAGTGGCTGCGCTTTCCTTCATAGCCAAATATGCTCCGTAACCGCCAGCGATGCCGATGGCAGGGGCTCCCCGGACCTGCAATTTATAGATGGCATCCCAGACGCTCTCACGGGTGGTGAGGCGCAGATACTTTGTTTCGTTGGGCAGCTTTGTCTGATCCAGCAGGATTAGTTGGCCGGCTTCTTCATCAAACCCTACTGCAACTACGCTAAAAATATCTTTTTCCATTCTTCCAAACCTCCTCCACACTGCCTTTATTATCCCCCGGCCAGTCCGTCTTGTCAATTTATACTACTTTCAACAGACCGGCCAAAGGGTCTGTCTCCGTGGCAGGACGGATTAAATGGTCAACGGTTGACATGAAATTCCCCCATCCGGCATAAAATGCATTGATAGGGGGTCGGAAAGCATGGATAATATTCTCTCTTTCATCCAGCCGGAACTGTTCATTCTGGTTATTTTTCTGTATTGTGTCGGGTTGTTTCTGAAGCTTTATAAAGGCTTTAACAGGGATTGGATGATCCCTTACATCCTGCTGGGGATCAGTTTTCTTATGACCCTGGCTTATGTGAGTATTTTCATGGGCATAGGCTTTGCTCCGCCGGTCATCGTTGCGGTGGTTATCCAATCCGTTTTGATTGCTGCGGTGACGGTTTTCGGAAATGAACTGATCCAGCAAGTGTTAAAAAGAAACGAATAAGAGGAGGGCGGTGGAAATATGGATACCGGAGTCATTACGGAAGGGCAGCTGAATCTGATTAAAGAGGTGCGGAAATTCTGGGAGCAGCAGGTTATGTGGATGCGGTTCTACATTCAAAGTGCTGTGAGAAACGATCCGGATATGCCGGCGGTTCTCAATCGGCTGTTTGCCAACTCCAATGATTTTTATTACCTGCTGCTGGTGTTTTTCGGCAGGCCTGCGGCAGAGCGTTTTGCAAGTTTTATTACCGCTCATATGTCCCGAATCGTAAGCCTCATTGATGCCCTGAAGAGTAACGACCAGGAGGCGGTCAACCGGCTTACGGTGGAACTGAACCAAAATGCCAATGACTGGGCTGCATTTCTTGGCCAGACGAACCCGTACTGGGAAGAAATACAATGGAGGCAGCTTTTGCAAAGCTTTGTAAGCCAGACAGTCAATGAGATTGTAGCCATAATGGCTGGAAATTATGAAGAGGGGATTCGGATTTTTGACAGCATTGAAAATGTGGCCTATGAAATTGCGGATTACCTGACAAAGGGCATCGTCTATAGCTTTGTTGAATAGAGGGTAAGGGCGGCCTGCTTCGGAGTGTGGTTAAAAATCCTAAGTCGGGGTATTCTAAAGACAAGTATATGCCGGACGCAAAGTCGTTGCCTCCGGCAGCAAAAACCAGTTTAACGGGAGGATACGACATGACAGATGATGAGAAAAGAGAAAAAGAGAAGAAGTCTCCGGAAACTACAGTTCCCTCTTTTGCCACTTACCCCATAGCCAATGCCCATACCATCGATATCGACAGCAGAGTGACCATACCTTCGGAAGAGGATCTGGAAGAAGGAAGAGAATGGGTCAACCACAATCAGAAATGACCCGCCTCACTTGGGTTGAATTTTGTTTTGATTGCGGATCTCCTCCAGGAGCTCGTAGAAAGTTTCCTCCGGACGATCTCGGTAATACTCGATAATGTTTTCAAGTTTGATTCCCAGACCCTCCTGCTTTTCTTTATAGAAATCCAGGAGGTGTTCTATTCTCATCTCCAGTTCTTCCTGCTTGCCTCGATAGAAACCCAGAATCCGTTCCCTTCGATACCCCAGATTTGAACCTAAGTCCTGCTGCCGTTCACGGACCAGTTCCGTCAGGTGCTCCAGCCGGAAGCCAAAATCCTCCTTGAGTTTTCGCAAATCATCCAGTGAAGCAAGCCTTCTGACCTGGGCATCTTTTTCGGAATGGTAGTTTTCTACAACCGTCTGATAACGGTTGTATGCAGTTTCTACTGCATCCTTCCAGGAAAGATAGATTTTCTCCGAAGCGGCTTCCCCGATTCGTTTCATGGCGGAAGGATTGTCGCAGGCAAAGAGGATGGCTTCGGCCAGGCTCTTTGGGTCTTCCCGGGCCAGAAGGGCTGTTTCCATATGAACCGCCCGCTCTGCCGCACAGCTGCCTTCGATGAGAAGGCTGGGACAGGAGCAGGCCGCCGCCTCCGATACCACGATACCGTTGGTGTCGTATGTAGACGGAAACATAAACATATCCGCCAGAGAAAAATAAGCTCTGACCAATTCACGATCATAGATGGCCCCGGTGAAGATGCAATCCTCCGAAAGTCCGCATTCTTCTGCATAGGATTGGATTTCCGGGCGATCATAGCCATCGCCTACAAAGATCATTTTAAAGCGGCGGCCTCGCTCCTTAACAATTTTAAGGCTGTCAATGGTGAGTCGGTTGCCTTTATACCACATCATGCGACCCACAAAGAGGAAAACCGGGATATCCGGCCGGATGGAATGTTCTGTTCTGAGCCGGTCTACCAGTGTGGGGTCTGCGGCGCCTTTGGGAAAATCCGTGCCGTTTTCCATCACGATGTAATCCCCTTCGTAGCCGAAGGCTCTCATATTTTCGCCGGCTCCCCGGGATACGGCCCAGACCTCGTCGGCGGCATTGATATTGGAAAGCAGAAATTTGGCGGAAGCGGTCCTCACCGGGTCATAAGGCAGTACCTTTTGAAACTCAATATCAAACTTGGTATGATATGTAAAGACGATGGGGATGTCGCTGCCGAACCTGAGGATTCTGGCCAGCACGGCAGAGGAAAAAGGACAATGGGTATGAATGATATCCAAGTCTTCTTTTCGCAGCCGGTTTATGACAAAAGGGTCAAAGGGATAGCCGGCCCGGTAGCCCAACTTTTTGCCTACCTTGGCGCTGGGGTAACGGACCACTTCATAAGGATGTTCATCTGCCAGATTGGGATACCAAGGGGTAGCTACCACTGCTCTGCCATGGTTTCTCTGAATCTCCAGTGCGTAATTAGCCGCTGCATTGGCGACGCCGTCAATGGTGGGGGGGAAAGAGTCGTTAAAGATACCCACCGTAAGTTTTTTCGTAGTCACAGCAATCCCTCCGTCCTATCAGTTTAGTTCCGGAGCCTCACTGTTGTCAAGGAGGGATTGAGGGATTCTGTCTCCATATTCCCTCAGAATCCGATGGTCGTATTCTTTCAGCAGAAGATCCACCATCATACCGTAGCTCTCGGTGCCCTTGGTCTGGGCATTTGCCATGAGGTACTTGTTATTTGCCTTTTTGGCCAGGGAGGTGACAGTAGCGGTGTGGCTCTGCCAGTACTCTCTGCTTCGGGAGATTTCCTCCCGGACCGGTTTGGGGATGCCGGTGTAGACTGCATCGTACAGATCCCGGTCCACATTGCCGTACAGCTGGTTCATGGTGTAAAGAAAGGCGTTCAGAGCCCCGCTGTATTGTAACTGGACGGAGTCGGAATCTCTGCATGCCAGATAGGCGAGAAAGCCCGCTTCGTCCTCTCGCATGAAACCCTTGAGATGGGCCAGCTCGTGGCAGAGGGTATAAGGTATCAAAAAAGAGGCTACATCCCGGTTATAATTTGCTTCTAAGGTAAAAGGGGAAAAAATACCGGTGATTCCCAGATAGGACATTGGTCCGGAGAGGAAGACGGGCTTCGGCGCCGGATAGTAGCCGGAAAGGGCCGGGTAACGTTCTCCCAGGTTTTTCATGGCATCAATGGCAGCTTCGCCAAGAATATCTCTCTCGGGCAACAACAACCCCCGGTCATCTCGTTGTACCGCATCCGCCAGCTTTGTCAGCTCATCGGTCAGAAGTAGCGAGAGGCCCAGGAGTTCCCCGCGGGAGTAGACCCTCAGGGATGTATCCGCACCGGCGGAAAGGGGGGGCTTGCTGTAGTTGATTGACGCGGTTAAGGTGAACAAGAGAAGCAGGCTTCCAAGGACACACAAAGCCTTGCAGCAGAAGTACCATAGGGACTTTTTCAATCTTGGCCTGCTCTTGCTGGCGAGATAAAAGAATCTGAACAGGGTGGCCAAAAGACCAAGAGCGGCTGCACAGATTAAAAACTCAAAAACCGAAAAGGGCAGCGGCGAAAACAACCTGCCCAAAGTGTTCACAAATATGGGGGAGATCGTCTCCCCGTACCACTGGCTGAACTTTGGGGAGCTGCGTGCCAGGAATGTTAGGAGTATGGAAACAACAATACACATGCCGAAATAGAGCAAGGTACGTTTATTCTTTACTATGTAACCCTTCAAGGTAGAATCCATGGCCTTATCTCCTTCCGGTTACCTACAATTATAAATGCTTTTCGCATCCAATGCATCAGTAAATCTTTGGGAGAAAAAACAAAGCGGCTTTGCAACCGCTTTGAGTGTCAAAGGCATGATAGATACTCAGGGAGAAATCTAGATTCGTTGTGTGATAAGGGGCAATTCCTGATCATCCAGAAGCTGGTCCATCAGCTTCAGATCATAGATGCCGTTTTCCACGCAGAAAGCGGCTACCAGTTCATCCTTGTGGGAACGGGAAAGGCGGTAGCGTGCCGACCGGAGCAGTGCGTCCATTTCCTCCCGGTTGAGCTCCAAGCCGATTCCCAGCAGGATCACCAGATTTTTAATGGGTACAAATTCAGGGTTTTCTCTGATTCTGGCAATCAACGTGCGGTCGATGGGGATTTTCGCGTAAAGTTCCGAATCTTGCTTCACACCCTTTGCTTCCATAAGCCCCAGTAGCGTATCCCGGAAAGATTGAGTTGCCTCATCCTCATCCAGTAAAATCTGGTCGCTGTCTGTGACCGGCCTGCAGGATACGGATTCTGATATCATTGTAAAGGGATCATCCGGATCGTCCTGAGTGTGATCCGTTACCTCGTCACAGATAAAATCAATCGCTTCTTCTACGTAATTGGACTTTATGTAAGCGTCCAAACGATCGAATACGGTTTTTTCCGACATAAGCACCCTCCTTTGACGGCATTCCTGCCTGTTATGAAAAGCAACCGGAAGCTTCTTCCGTTGGCACATTAACAAATAGATTATACCATGAGAATGAGAGCCTCAAACAGAGAAAATCTTCGGAATATTATCCTTTCTATGCGCGAATCGATAAAGTATAATAATCCAAGGACAGAGAAAGATCAAACGAGATGGGAGCCCGCCATGGGTTCCGTGTCCCGGAAGAATTTCCATGACGGAATCGGATAAAATCGATGAAAGAGGAGGAAGTACCACATGAAAAGAAAAGTGGCATTTATGTTTATTAACGGCGCAGTGAAAGAACCCTGCAGAACAGAGATTGATCTGGGGCAGGGGCTCATGATCATGGCAGGAGTTGGGAGCTATGAGATGGCCTGCCAGGAGGCGATAAAGTTGGCGGACGAAGGTGTGATCCTGATAGAACTCTGCGGTGGCTTTGGTACCATAGGCCACGCCAGGGTGACCGAAGCAGTGCAGGGGCGGCTCCAGGTAGGAGTGGTCCGATTTGACAACCATCCCGGTTATGATAACGCATCCGGCGACAGCAAGTGGCTGTAGGCCTTCCCTTTGTGTAAAATTGATGTAAAGCCAAATGAAACCCGCAGAACGATGGTATAATCCATTATAGCAAGAAACCAAGACTCACAGACCAACGTAAGAAAGGGCAGCGGGAAAATGAAAGCAATTACTTTTGAAGATATCAAACATAATAACGAAATTCGCACCTATATAGCCAGAGCAGATGAGACTATGGAAGCCATGGGTTATACAGAGCACTCCTTTGCTCATGTGACAAAAACAGCACTTCAGGCAGCTCAGCTTTTAGAAGAGTTGGGTTATCCGGAACGAACGGTGGAACTCACCAAAATTGCCGGTTATATGCACGATATCGGAAACGTAGTCAATCGCCAGGGCCATGCCCAGAGCGGCGCAATTATGGCTTTCCGGATTTTAGACAATCTGGGTATGGGAGCGGAAGAAATTTCAGATATCGTGACAGCTATCGGCCATCACGATGAGAGCACCGCAGTGCCTGTCAACAGCATCGCCGCTGCGCTGATTCTTGCCGACAAAAGCGATGTGAGGGAGTCCCGGGTCAGGGCGAAAGAGGGTAGCGCAGATTTCGACATCCATGACCGGGTCAACCATGCTGTGAAAAAGGCAGAACTGCGGCTGGACAAAGAAGAACGGACGGTTACCCTTCACCTGGAAGTGGATACCAAGCAGTCTTCTGTGATGGATTACTTTGAGATTTTTTTAGGGAGAATGAAACTGTGCAGACAGGCAGCCGGCTTTCTGGGGCTCAGGTTTGAGCTGGTGGCAAACGGCGTCTGCCTGCTATAACCGGCCACGGGGACAGACCCTTTGTCAGGTTTTAACTGCTCCGAGACGGGAGTACCCCCTCGGAAACCTACGGCATT
>CAYOYO010000071.1:0-9628 GCA_964408195.1 uncultured Oscillospiraceae bacterium
CATATTGTGGTATTCTTGATATGTCAGTTATCATACCATGAATACCAGAGGGGGGTGTTATTATGCGCAGAGCCCATGAAGTGGAATATGTGATCCACGGAGAGGATATGCAGTTCGTTGAAATCTTGCTGGATCCGGGAGAATCCATCATCGCAGAGGCGGGAGCCATGATGTATATGGATGGCGCAATTCGTATGGATACCGTGTTCGGGGATGGTTCCGGTAAAGAAGGAAGCGACCTTATGGGCAAACTTTTTTCTGCAGGGAAAAGAATGATTACAGGGGAGAGCCTGTTCATGACAAGTTTCACCAATACATCAAATGAAAAGAAGCACGTTTCTTTTGCTGCACCTTATCCGGGAACTGTGATTCCTTTCGATCTCACTGACCAAGGGGGTACCCTGATCTGCCAGAAGGATTCTTTCCTCTGTGCTGCCATGGGCATCAGCGTGGACATTGCTTCTCAAAAGAATGTGGGAGTGGGCCTGTTTGGCGGCGAGGGATTTATCATGCAGCGACTTTCGGGGGACGGCCTGACTTTCATGCATGCCGGCGGAACAGTAATAAAAAAAGAATTGGACCCCGGAGAGACCCTGATGCTGGATACCGGTTGTCTGGTAGCCATGACCCAGTCGGTTCGTTACGATATTCGTTTCGCAAAAGACATTAAGACGGCTCTGTTCAGCGGGGAAGGTCTGGCACTGGCTTCCCTCACCGGGCCGGGCACCGTTTGGCTCCAGTCCCTGCCATTTTCCAGGCTCGCCGACCGGATCTACTCTGCCAGCAAGGCGGGAGGTTCGAAAAGCAAAGGCGAAGGCAGCCTTTTGAACGTGGGGATCAGCAACTTGTTCGGGGGCAACGACTGAGGCTTTGCCTTGAGAAAGACCAGAGATACAGTACAAGAATTACATCGAAACAGTATCCGAAAGACGGTGCTCGTTTGATTCTTCCGCAAGGAAGGGGTTATGACAGCTCCGTCTTTTTTCGTGCCGCTTCACCATTTCCGTTTTCTCTCATATATTAAAGAATATGAATCAAAAGAATCCGAAAGGAGATATCAGCCAAATGAATGGTTCTGACATGAACGCCGATATGAATACAGTAATGGCATATGAGATGGTATACCCGGAAATTTATTACAGGGTGCAGCCTTTCGTGATGGGAGTCTGCGATCAGATGAAGGCCTATGGCGGGGTCATGCCTTCTTCGGAAGTGATCGGAAACATTGCCGACAATATTTATACGGATGTAATGACAATGTACCCTGACCTTGCGGAGTACGTCGGCGGTGATGCTGTTCCGACGATCACGCCTTTCTATCGACCGAGGTTCCGGCGCCGCGGGTTTTTCCGGGATTTTGTGGAAATCCTGTTACTTAACGAAATATTCCGGAGATTGTGAGCGGGAGTATGCTTATCAATACGGAGTACAACAGAAATAAAGCTGTTGAGTATGCAGAAAGGTGGGCTTTCGGACGCAACCCCAGGTACATGGATTTTGAAAAGCTGGGGGGAGACTGCACCAACTACGTATCCCAGTGTATTTACGCGGGCTGCGGCGTAATGAATTACAAGCCTACCTTCGGCTGGTATTACAATTCCGCCAACGACCGTGCCCCCGCCTGGACCGGGGTCCAATACTTATATAACTTCCTGATCAATAACAAAAAAGAAGGGCCTTACGCCATTGTAACCTCCTCCTCTGAAATGGCCATTGGTGATATTGTGCAGCTGGGTCATGCCAACGGGCAATTCTACCATTCACCTATCGTGTGCGGTATCATCAATGGCCGCATTTTTGTGGCGGCCCACAGCTTCGACGCTTGGATGCGGCCTCTGGATTCCTATGAGTTCGATGTTGCCAGGTATGTGCATATCCTAGGGGCGAGGAAATATGTGTGAGCTTCGAGTGTGATTTTACATGCAATTCTCAATTTTCAACCATTCACATTGGAGCAAAAAACCATTTGACAACGAGTAGGCAACATGATATTATCTCGAACTAAAGAATAAAACACAAAAGAGGCGAGGCAAGAAGTGATTTTCATCGAGCAGCAATTGTATAAGATCAACGAGGTGGATAAAATCCAAGACCCTTGTCACCATTTTCCCGTCACATGTTTCATTCTTCCATTAACGCCATTAGAGCCTTCCGAATCGGAAGGCTTTTTGTTTTACGCACCTAACCACATTTGCGAAGCAAGTGTACGGTAGGTGCTATACCAGAATTCCCCGGCTTCAGCCGGATGGAATTTACGGCTACATTAAGAGAGGAGACAAGAGCTATGCTAAAAGGAAGGAATTTATTAGAGCCGGGGGATTTTTCCAAAGAGGAACTGGAGGAAATATTTGAGCTTGCGGGACGAATCATTGACGATCCGGCCTCCTATGCTCATGTTTGCGACGGAATGCTGTTAGCCACCCTTTTTTATGAGCCAAGTACCAGGACAAGGCTATCTTTTGAGGCTGCTATGCTACGTTTGGGAGGGCAAGTCATCGGTTTTTCCGAGGCCGGGTCCAGTTCCGCAGCCAAAGGGGAAAGCATCGCAGATACGGTGCGTACCATTGCCTGTTATGCGGACATTGCCGCCATGCGCCACCCGAAGGAGGGAGCACCGCGGGTAGGGGCCTTTGCAGCGGACATTCCTCTGATTAACGCGGGGGACGGAGGTCATCAACACCCTACACAGACATTGACAGACCTTTTGACCATAAAGCGCACAAAAGGCCGCTTTGATCATCTGACCGTGGGCTTTTGCGGAGACCTGAAATTCGGCCGCACCGTCCATTCCCTCCTCAAGGCACTGTCCGTCTATGAAAACGTCCGCTTTGTATTGGTTTCGCCGGAAGAACTGGTGATTCCCGAATACATCCGTAAGGAAGTGCTTCTAAAGAAGAACATAGAATTTGAAGAAGTGAGAAGACTGGAAGAAGTCATGGAACAGCTGGACATCCTGTACATGACCAGGGTGCAAAAGGAAAGGTTCTTCAATGAAGAGGATTATGTAAGGCTGAAAGACAGCTACATCCTCAATGAAGAAAAGATGGCCATGGCAAAAGAAGATATGATTGTCCTACATCCTCTGCCAAGGGTCAATGAGATTGCTCCGGAGGTGGACAGGGATCCGCGAGCCATGTATTTCCGGCAGGCAAGATACGGAATGTTCGTGCGCATGGCCTTAATCATGAAGTTGTTAGGGGTTGACCTGGTGACGGGAGAAAGGATGGTAGGTTAAATGTTGATCATTCAGAGCATTGATAAGGGCATCGTCATCGATCATATCACAGCGGGCATGGGCGCCAAGATCTTGGATTATCTGGACATCGACACCTCAAAGCACACCATCGCTTTCATTATGAACGCGGAAAGCGGCAAGCACGGCAGGAAGGATGTGATCAAGATTAAGGATGTGGTGGACATTGACCTAGCGAACTTAGGTCTTATTGACCCAATGGCAACGGTGAACATCATCGAAGATCACAAGGTTGTGAAAAAAATCAAGTTGGAGATTCCTGAAACCGTTGTAAACATCATTCGCTGCAAAAATCCCAGATGCGTTACTTCCGTGGAAAGCAATGCGCCTCATGTATTTCATCTCACAGACAAAGAAAATCGGGAATACCGCTGTGAATATTGCGATGATATGGTGAGCATGAAGGGAGACGGGAAACATGAAATTATGGATAAAGGACGGCTTCGTAATAAGCCCTGCAAATAAAATTGCCGAGAAGATGGACTTGCTGCTGGAAGATGGCATCATCAAAGAGCTGATCGAGAAAGATGGCTGGCCGGAGCCAACGGGAAAAGGCACTGAGGGCCGACGCGATAAGGGCTGCGGAGCAGATACTTCGGATGACGTAATAGTAATAAGCGCAGAAGGAAAGTGGGTAGTACCTGGCTTTATCGACCTTCACGTTCACTTTCGTGAGCCGGGAGAAACGGAAAAGGAAGATGTAGAAACGGGCTGCCGGGCCGCCGCTGCCGGCGGCTTTACCACCGTCTGCTGCATGCCCAACACCAAGCCGCCTCTGGACAATGAAGAAGTTCTTTTATCTTTAGATAAAAGAGGCAGAAAGGCCTGTGGGGTTAACTTGCTGCCCGTTGCCTCGATTACCAAAGGCATGGAGGGCCGTATGCTCACAGATCAGCAAGCTTTAATCAGTCTTACTACCCGCTGCTCGGAACTGACGGGAAGAGGCATTGCTGCAATCAGCGAAGATGGGAGATCTGTAGCAGAGACCTCCCTGATGCTGGAGGCTATGAAGATGGCTGCTGGGCTTAACTTACCCGTATTTTCTCATACGGAGGAGGAGAGTTTGTCGGGAGGGGTCATGAATCTTGGAACCTTCCAGGAAGATCTGGGAGTAGCCGGCATCCCCGGAGAGGCGGAAGAAATGATTGTCGCCAGGGATATTCTCCTGGCAAAGTATACGGGCTGCAGGCTCCACCTATGCCACATCACCACCAAAGGCAGCGTGGACCTTATTCGGCTGGGAAAATCCTGGGGAGTAAACCTGACTGCGGAAACCGCCCCCCATTATTTCACTCTTACGGAAAATGCGGTGTGCAGAGAAAGTGGATTGGCGAAGATGAATCCGCCTCTGCGCAGCCGGGAGGACCGGGAGGCTGTCATTGCCGGCTTGGCCGACGGTACCATCGATGCCATCGCCACAGATCATGCGCCCCATTTGAGAGAGCAAAAGGAAATACCTCTAAACCGGGCAGCTTTTGGCATCGTGGGTCTGGAAACAGCCTTTGCACTGGGGTATACCATGCTGGTGAAACAAGGGCTTATGACACCTTCGGAGCTGATTGACAGGATGAGCACCGCTCCTGCCGGGATCCTGGGAATTGACCGGGGAATCATCGCAGAAGGTAGGGCCGCAGATCTGGCAGTGCTGGATGTAGAGAAGGAATACGAAATCGACCCTGCTGCCTTTTATTCCAAAGGGAGAAATACTCCTTTCGCCGGGAAGAAGGTGCAAGGAAAAGCGGAGATAACCATTGTAAAAGGAAAGGTGATTTATCATGATGGATCGTTTGATTGAACAGATTGAAAAGAGACAGAATCCCACAGTGGTAGGTTTGGATCCCACCGTGGAAATGATTCCTGATTACATAAAAGACCGGATGCTGGAGGAGTTTGGCAGAACCCCGGCAGCAGTTGGTGCCATGTTTACCGCATTCAACAAAGCCATCATCAACAGGATCCATGACCTGGTGCCGGCGGTGAAGCCCCAGATTGCCATGTATGAGCGCTATGGCCTTCCGGGCCTGGCATCTTATCTTAAGACCATCGAATACGCCAAAGAAAAGGGACTCATAGTTATAGGAGATATTAAGCGGGGCGACATTGCATCTACCGCAGAGGCCTACGCAGCCCATATCGGCGGTGTCACAATAGAAGGAGAATATTTTGACCCTTGGAAGGAGGATGCGGTGACCATAAACCCCTATTTCGGAACAGACGGCATTGCCCCCTTTATAGAGTGCTGCAGGAAACGGGACAAGGGCATATTCATCCTGATCCGCACCAGCAACAAGAGCAGCCATGAGCTGCAGGAGCTGCTCATGGGCCCGGACAACCGGCCTTTCTATCATCACGTGGCAGACTTGGTGAATTTATGGGGCACGGGCAAAGATTTACAAGGCAAACGGGGATACAGCTCTGTGGGGGCGGTGGTAGGTGCCACCCACAGAGAGCAGGGTCTGGCTCTTCGAAAACAACTTCCCAATACCTTCTTTTTGGTACCCGGCTACGGAGCCCAAGGTGGAACCGGAGCAGACCTTCGGGGTTATTTTGATCGGGAGGGCCTGGGCGCCATCGTAAATTCATCCAGAGGCATCATCGCCGCATACGAAAAAGAAAAAGATCTTATGGCTGATCCAAATTTGGGAATCGAATTCGCCGAAGCCTCAAGGAGAGCGGTGCTTTCTATGCGAAGTGATCTGCAGCTGGCTATGGAGGGGTAAGATGAAAAAGGAAGTATTCATAACCGGAATCATAGAAAACACACCCATTGCAGAAGGGGTCTTTCGAATGGAAATGGAATACCCGGAAGCCTTCTGCCAACGGGTGGTGCCCGGCCAATTTGTCAACCTTTATCTGAATCGCAAGGACCTGCTCCTGCCCCGGCCCATCAGCATCTGTCGGGTAGAAAAGGGTAGAGTGGTTCTTGTTTACCGGGTAGCGGGAGCCGGTACAAAAGAATTGGCGGGCTATTCTGCCGGCACCTCCCTGCGGATTTCTTCTCCCCTGGGCAACGGGTATGACTTGTCAGCACTGGATAGTCAAGAACCGGGTGGCGAAGCTTTTGGCCGGGACTCCCGCTCCGCACTTGTTACAGGAGGTGGCATTGGCATTCCTCCCCTGCTGGAATTGACCCATCGCCTAAAGGCGATGAACGTTATGGTAGATGCGGTATTGGGATTCCGGGACGAACCCTTCCTATTAGAGGAATTCAAGATAGCTGGGGCCAGGGTTCATGTGGCTACGGACAGTGGAAGACTGGGATTCAAAGGCAGGGTGCCGGAGTTGATAAAAGCCAGACAATTTATGGAGGGGGCCTTGGCAGTTCCGTCCCACAGTCTATGCTTTGCTTGCGGACCTATGCCTATGCTGAAGGCCTTGACAGCCTATTGCGTTGATATTGGCCTGGAAATACAGGTTTCTCTGGAAGAAAGGATGGGCTGCGGCTTCGGGGCTTGCGTGGGCTGCGTATGCAAAGTGAAAACTACGGAAGGAACAGGGCAGAAAAAGGTATGCAAAGATGGCCCCGTGTTTTCCGGTAAGGAGGTGGTCTGGGATGCTTGATTTTAGGGTGAACATAGCCGGTGTTCTCTGGAAAAATCCGGTTACCGTTTGTTCCGGTACCTTTTCTGCCAGAGACTCCGGTGAATTTTATGATATTAACAAGCTTGGCGCCATAGTTACCAAAGGGGTTTCAGCAGAGCCCTGGGCCGGCAACCCAACCCCAAGGATCGCGGAAACCTACGGAGGAATGCTGAACTCCGTAGGCCTGGAAAACCCGGGAGTGGATTGCTTCTGTAAGGAAGAGATCCCTTATCTGATGCAGTTTGACTGCCCCGTCATCGTCAATGTGGCGGGAAAGTCCGAAGAAGACTATTGCAGTGTGGCGGAGAGGCTGTCCTCCACACCGGTGGATATGCTGGAAATCAATATTTCCTGCCCCAATATTAAAGAGGGAGGCCTAAGCTTCGGAACGGATCCTGCAACAGCAGCCGGGCTGACCCGTCGGCTTCGCCGGATCACAAAGAAGCCTCTCATCATCAAGCTGTCTCCCAATGTGACGGATATTGGAGAAATAGCTAGGGCGGTGGAAGCGGAAGGGGCGGATGCCATTTCTCTCATCAATACCCTGCTTGGTATGCGCATCGATGTGCACTTGGGAAAACCGGTGTTGGCAATGAAGGTGGGAGGGCTTTCGGGTCCGGCAATAAAGCCGGTGGCCGTAAGAATGGTCTATCAGGTGCGGCAGGCTGTGAAACTGCCCATTATCGGCATGGGGGGAATCATGACGGGAGAGGATGCGGCCGAGTTTTTGCTGGCAGGGGCAGATGCGGTGGCGGTAGGCACGGCGGGACTTGTGGATCCTACGGCTCCCCTACGCATCCTTGGAGAACTGGAAGCCTATATGATGGACCAGAGCTTTCGGTCGGTAGCGGACCTGAAAAAGGGATTGTAACGAAAAATGTGCTCAAATTTTCAATTTTAGGACGGATTATGAGGGTTAAACTCCCGGTTTGGCCCCTATATTTCCATAAAGTACTCTACTATCCACCTGTTTCCGTCCTTAACTTGAAAATTTGAGCATACAGTTCCACAACTCTACATCAGGGTGGAAGGTAGATAAGATACTGTCTTGCTATGGAGGGAAGATTTATGCTAGATAAAAAGGAATTTATAGAGTTTTTAATTCATTCCGGAGTTTTGACTTTTGGAAATTTTGTTACAAAGAGTGGAAGAAAGACACCGTATTTTATCAATACGGGAAACTTCAAAACCGGGGCGCAACTTTCGGCACTGGGGAAATTCTATGGGGACTGTATAGAAGAACACATTGTAAAAGGACATATACCGGAGGATCTGAAGGTACTTTTCGGACCTGCTTATAAAGGCATCCCCCTTTCGGTGGCAACTGCAATCTCTCTGGCCAACGATCATGGCAGGAACCTGGAATACTGTTTTAACCGGAAGGAACAAAAGGACCATGGGGAAGCGGGGAGCTTTGTAGGTCGCAAGCTGCAGGACGGCGACAAACTGCTGATCATTGAGGATGTGATCACGGCGGGAACGGCTGTGAGAGAGAGTCTCCCTCTATTGAAAAAGGCGGCGGATGTAGAGGTCTGCGGGCTGGTCATAGCGGTGGACAGGATGGAAAGAGGCCCGGGAGGTACTTCGGCAATCGGAGAGATTTATGAGGAGTTCGGCATACCCACCTTTTCGATTGTGAACATCAAAGAAGTCTTTGAACTGCTGTTTGCCGGCGGTGTAGGAAAAGACGGACAGGATTCAGCTGATATCATGAAGCGGTTGAAGGAATATATGGAAATGTATTGCATCCGATAAAAGCAATCGTCGATAGATTATAAAATAAGGGCAGATCCTCCGCTGGCCAAGCCGGAGGATTGCCCTTATTTTGCCTTATAAGACCGTAAGCCTTCTAAAAACGCTTCAGGCCTTCAATTGTAATTCTTTCGAGAAACAGCATCTTCTCAATACCCAGAGTGACGATTTCTTTTTCTGCCACAACTCCCTGCTGTACATAAATGGGGAAGCCGTCAGCCTCGTATGTTTCAAAAACACCATCTTTGGGTTGGTCGGCAAACTTTGCTGAAACTTCAGCATAAGAGCCCGATCAACAGCTACGCATCTTGATTTCCAATGCGATGCTTCCCAGATTCTTTGATGTCATATGTTCTTTTAACTGCTCTGTCAATTGGAATTTCATGTCCTTCACCTCCTGTACATTCAGAATCTTAACCTGTGCTTTATTACAAATGGGGTAGATAGTACTCTTATACCCGAAAAGTTTTTATCTATTCAAATAATTAATAACAGAAAATAGTTATAATGAGATTATCAATGCTGTTTTTCCGTAAGAGAATAGAAAGCAAAAAATAGGGTAAAACCAATTCTATGAGCCGCTGAAATTAAAATGCTTTGAAAGGTTGCTTTTGAAATGGACGAGGACGGAATGCAGCACAATAAAAGGTCTACAAATAGATCCGCAGTGAAAGAGAAAGAATCCGGAGTCTTTGTCCATCCGGTACTGCCTCTTTTTAACGAAAATTCAAGAGTCCTTATACTTGGGACCTTTCCTTCCCCCAAATCCAGAGAGGGAAAATTCTTCTACCATCACCCGCAAAACCGCTTTTGGAAGGTGATGACGGCCCTGACGGAGTCGCCGCTTCCCGGTACCATTGATGAAAAGAAGACGCTGATTCTGGAAAACGGTTTTGCCCTCTGGGATGTAATTAAAAGTTGCAGAATCACGGGAGCCAGCGACAACAGCATCCGGGATGTGGTACCGGCGGATCTGAGTATTATTATGGACGGAGCTCCCATCGAAAGAATTTATGCCAACGGTGCCGCCGCATACAGTCT
>CAYOYO010000072.1:0-9599 GCA_964408195.1 uncultured Oscillospiraceae bacterium
CGTCTCTTTCTTCAACGTTTCTTCATGTATTATGGGCTTTCGCGAATCCGACCTATATCTGGGTGAGAATCCAGGAAAGCAAAGGAGCAACTACAATTGCCGGAAGGTAATTGGCAACCTTAATTCTGGTTATCCCGATGATATTCAGGCCAAGTGCCACGATCATCAGAGAGCCGGCGCAGGTGATTTCCGCGATGGCTGCATCGGTGAGGATGGGCTGCAAGGATTGGGCCAGTAGTACGATAGAACCTTGAAAAACAAATACAAAGGCTGCCGCAAACATGACGCCCGCTCCTAGGCTTACCGCCAAAATGGCAGAGGATATCAGGTCCAGCAGGGATTTTGTGAAGAGCATCTCATTGTCTCCGGCAAGTCCTGCGTTCAAAGATCCTACTATGGTCATGGCTCCGATGCAAAATAGCAGACTGGCTGTCACAAAGCCCTCCGCAATGGATGGGCCGTTGCCGTCCCCTTTTCGAAACCGCTTTCCGATCCAATCTCCCAGATCGTTTATTCTTTTATCAATATCGAGCCAGGTACCCATGACGGCACCCAGAACCATGGATAAAATCAGGATAAGGGTATTTTCTCCCTTTAGAGTGCCGGATATGCCGATATAAATGGTACAAAGGCCGATCCCCAACATGATGGCATCGGTAAACCGCTTTGAAATCCCTTTTTTGAAAATAAGTCCTATGAGGCTGCCTATTATAACCGTTGCCGTATTGACGAGTACACCTATCATTTCACTTCTCCTTGTGCTACCTGAAGTATAGATTACTCTCCCGCCGATTCCTTGTCAACCTAAGGATTTTCCTGCTTTTTCCCTTACCCAAATCGCCTTTTTGTAGTATAATACGGCTTGGAAAGGAAGTATTTTTTATATGCAATGGTTTAAAACAAACGGTATGGGCATAGCTTTATGCCTGGTGATTGCTACTTTCGCTCACTATCTTGGCAGGCTCTATCCTTTGGTGGGTGGGCCTGTGTTTTCAATCTTTATCGGGATGCTGGCAGCTTTGTTCATCAAGAACAGGAATAAGCTGAATGCCGGTATTGCCTTTACCTCTAAAAAGGTTTTGCAGTATGCCGTGGTCCTTCTGGGCTTTGGGCTGAATCTGTCCGTCATCATATCCACGGGGGTCAGGTCCCTGCCCATCATCCTCACTACGATACTGACCTCTCTGATTATCGCTTATCTTCTTTTTCGAACCATGAAGATACCGTCGAAAATCTCAATTCTGGTGGGGGTCGGTTCTTCTATATGCGGAGGCTCCGCTATAGCGGCCACAGCCCCTGTCATCGGTGCGGACGATGAGGAAATTGCCCAATCCATCTCGGTGATCTTCTTCTTCAATGTGATTGCGGCCCTTATTTTCCCTACATTAGGGGGCATTTTGGGATTATCCGATTATGGATTCGGGCTTTTTGCGGGAACCGCCATCAATGACACCTCTTCCGTAACGGCTGCCGCGGCAGTCTGGGATTCTTTGCATGGTTCTGATACTTTAAGCACCGCTGCCGTTGTAAAATTGACCCGGACCCTGGCCATAATCCCCATTACCCTTGTTTTGGCACTTTATCGTGTAAAGACGAACCGGACCCAGACGGGTGCAAAAGTGAAAGTCGCAAAAATCTTTCCCTTTTTTATACTCTACTTTGTGGCCGCTTCTGTTTTTACCACAATATGCCTGCAGGTCGGCATACCAAGTCAGGTGTTTTCCCCTTTCAAAGGGCTCAGCAAGTTCTTCATCCTCATGGCCATGGCTGCTATCGGCCTCAATACCAATGGGCCAAAGTTAATACGTAGCGGAGGTAAGCCACTCCTCACAGGTCTCTGCTGCTGGATCAGCATTGCTGTGGTCAGTCTTCTCATGCAGCATGTGTTGGGTATTTGGTAGTGCGGTAAGCAGGGCTATTAGATAGACCGTGATTTTTTCACCACTTAACCTAGGGACGACTATTTCTTTATGGGATTAAGATGTAAAATAGGGTTAGTCCAAAGAATTGAGGTGTATTTATGAATCTGAAAGTATTGGCGGAAGACACCCGGGTAGCGGAGCATTTTGGCACGGAACACGGTCTCAGCCTTTATATCGAGACCGGGGATCATAAAATTTTATTTGACATGGGAGAAAGCGGCCTGTTTCCGGAAAATGCAAAGAAGCTGGGTGTTGATATTTCCCATGTGGATTTCGCCGTCATATCCCACGGCCACGATGATCACGGAGGCGGGCTGAGAGTTTTTTTCGAGAATAACCATAAGGCTAAGGTGTATGTGCAGCGATCCGCCTTTGGAAAATACTACGCCCTGTCTTCCAAAGGGGAGATGGAGTCTGCCGGCCTGGATGAAACACTGATGCAGAACAACCGGGTGGTGCTCACATCGGGGCGTTTCACCATCACCGAGGAAATCCTGTTGTTTTCAAACATCGACAAAGGAGAGCCCTATTCTAAATTAAATAAGGACCTCTATATGGAACGGAAGGGTGAAATCGTAAAGGATTCCTTTGAACACGAGCAGGTCCTCATCCTTTCGGAGGAGGGGAAGACCTTCCTGATTACAGGCTGTGCCCACAACGGGATCGTAAATATCCTAGCGCATGCCAAGGATATTTTGGGGCGTATGCCGGATTATGTCATAGGAGGTTTCCATCTCTACGAATGTCCGTCCCTGGGCGATGAGGGCCTCCACGCCGTTGACAAAATAGCCGAGTATTTATTACATACCAATACCGAATACTATACCTGCCATTGCACCGGGCTGGAATCCTATCACCGGTTAAAGGCTGTCATGGGGAATCAGATTCATTACCTGCACGCGGGCAGTGAAATCACAATCTGATTTATACCAGGCCCAAATACTTCTCGAAGAATTTCATCAGCTTCTCGATGACACTCTGCTTCTTCGCTCCTCTGTTTGCACCACCGAAGCGCGAGACCGGCGGCATGATTTTGTCCATGTCCGTTTCCGTAGTCTTTAAGGTCCCGTGGCGAAAGGAATTGTCGATAAATTTCTTCGTTTCCTCCGGCTTCAGGTTTTCCTCACGGATGATCGCATCAAGGTCGGTCTCCTTCTGTTCATGAACAAACTCGCGCCAATCCAATTTGAAAAAAGAACAATGATATTTAACATCGCAATGATTTCAAGAAAAGGAGATGTAGGTAAATTTATAGTTTGCATATATTTTACAGCAAATATCAAGTGACTTGCTGTGGCAACTGTGGTTGCTGTGGTTGATTTAACGTAAAATAGTAAGTCAGACCTTGTGAAAAATAGTCCCCGATAATATTAGTAAGGGCCAGTAATCGATCGAATACAGCAACATTCCTTTCATAATCTTGCGTCAATAATGTTGTGGCTTCTTCAATATGCATACTTGTAAATGCAGATAACAAAGACACCCATTCACTTTTACTCCAATATGGATTGATTCTGGCTAAAAAGTCTGCACTTGCATCTACGTTTTGATAGATCTGCTGCGTAAGATTGTTCATTAAATTAACGTCATTGTTTCTTTGTGCAACGAAAAAGGATTGGAGAAGAGCTATATATTGAACTATTAGATTCATATAGTCTCCCGTGATTTGTTCTCCGAAATAGGATCTTAGAATATTTCCGTATTCTATAGGTACATTATATA
Organism: uncultured Oscillospiraceae bacterium; assembly: GCA_964408195.1. Classification (GTDB taxonomy): domain Bacteria; phylum Bacillota; class Clostridia; order Peptostreptococcales; family Anaerovoracaceae; genus UBA1426. The sequence goes on from CAYOYO010000072.1 coordinate 3,645, forward strand.
GTCGATTGCTTAACGCTTCGGTATTTCCCACTCCACCATAAAGACTTACCATATAAGCACTTAACCAAGTTGCCAAATCTCTCCATAGCATCCTTGCTCTGAATATAAAGTTCATTTGAGCAGTAATATAATACGGACTTAGATATGGATCTTGCATTCCCTGAATTTGAATATCACCATTCATTTCTACCCCTCCTTCATTCTCCATAGTTTATGAATGGATTTGTAAAATGGTTAATGTTTTTATTTGCGCCATTTGATTGCCAAAACCCACGCCTCTGGTTAATTGGATAAACGCTATTATTATCTGCAGAGACTTTATTTACCCCGGCGAACCCCTGCAGGATTCCCCTTATCTTTGATTTATCGGTACTACAGTCAAGTTCCTGGCAATAATACCTCGCGCCATATAACTCCCCAGGATATAAGTAAGGTCTTGTATCCTATTATATATTGTGATTTCCTGCTCGTAATCTCCCCCAACCGCTGAAGTTATAGCCTTGTTTGACATGGCGATATACTGATAGAATAAATCCCTCCATTGAATCATATCCCAAAACAGGTTAATCTGTGCCAAAAACACAGCTAGGTTATCTGCATTTTGATACCATTGAACCGTATGTGATTTTACGGTCTCCTGGTCATTGTCTTTTACACCTTTAATTACGTTTGTTGCGCTTGTGATGAAATTTAATATATGGTTAACAAAGTGCTGTGAGACCTCAGGGCCGTAGAATGTGTTGAATAAATTATAAAATTCAGTTTGGGTACTGTACAGTCGATTTGTAGTTGGAGTCAAATCAGGCGAATTACCTGCTGTGCTATACAAGAAGTTTCTTACCCATACCGAAAAATCCGCCCAAACCCTTTGAAAATTAATGATTGTATTCATCAGCTCATAAGTAACATAATAATCGGTCTCCGGAAATACCGTCAATAAAGTTTGATTATTCGGCACTTTGTATCTTTCCTCTCACACATTTATAATGTAGTGTATGAATCATTTTTTAATAGGTTCTGCAAAATCGTTTTTTATATCAACCTAATTGCCAATGAAAAATACCACCCAAAGAGGGATTGCAATGTAGACCAGAATCGAACGCTGATTTTTTTCTGACTGCAGCATTAAAACTCAGCTTTTTGCGGTTTTTATAACGACGACCTATCATCACTACTTGGCTTCAACATGTTATTTAGGCCAATACTAAGTCCGATCCCAAGGCCAAATGCCGTAATCATCACAAGAAGGTTAAGGTCTATTATGCTCATCACATAATGCAGCTTTATCAGCCAAGTTTTAATCCAATGTCCTGAATTCATTGCTGCTACCAATAAGGCGAACGGAATTGCGGAAATCCCGCAAACAGCAGAAAACAGCGGAATGGATTTTCGGCCATAAACGATTGACCCGAAAATGATTCCGCAAAGGATGCCCATAAGGGTGATGCCAATGACATCCGGAGTGTTCGGGTTTTCGAAAAATCCATGGATAAAAGGAGTTGAAAAAATTGCTTCTGCCAGGATAAAGCTTGCCCAAAAGCCAACCGGAACAGCAACCAGACCTGCAAGTGTTATTTTTCCAATCATTTTGGGCGTTCCAAGCAAAATGCCCAGCAAAAGCCCCGCCAGACCGCCGGCAATGATTGTCTCCAGAATATAAGTATCAAGGCGCAGCAATATGAGGCAAACTATGAATCCGCCTATAAAAAATGATATTGTCCCGGATAGCAGCGACCAAAGCAAATAAGCTACCTTGGATCTTTTAATTGCGTTCATCAAATTACCCCCCTACCTATTACGCCCGACTAAGACACGGAACAGTCCCCTGTCCTGCTCTAATGAGGAAATGCAATCTCTGCCGCTGTCCAGAAAAGGATTAGCAGCCCCACAGGTATAGAAAGCAGCGTCAACAGAGCTCTATCCTTATTCTTAATGATGGATACTATCCCCATTACAAACCCGGCAACTCCAAATACAGCAAGGATCGGAGATGGGAGCGGCAGCCTGATTACCATAGCGAAAGCCGATATTTTTATCAATATGGTTATAATAAATATCAGAGTTAAAATAGCTGCCCACTTACCTGCCTTTGTTTCAGGCCAAAGTCGAATCTTCATAATGCATTCCTCCCCTTAACTCTCAATATAGAGCCCTTCCAATACCTTTTCTGTCGTTTCTAAGCTAAAAGAGGTATATACTCTGCGATTTTCCTTATCCAGCAGGCGATAGTGATGCGAAAATATGTTCTGCTGGATGCGATAGCCCCTTTTCTCCGATATTGTTTTCCACCAGACCTTGCCACCCCAGGTTTTCGGATAGTCCACATCCATATCCTTGAATGCGATAGCAATGATGATATCGGATACATCTCCTCCCACTGCATCTTGCAATATGGTGCTGTCCGAAAAAATGCTTGCCAGCGCAACGGAACCGGTCCAACCTAAACTTTTTCTATTTTTTTCTACCTCTATCAATGTCTTTTTGGAAATCCCCAATGAGATTGACATTTTATCTTGTGTCAATCCATATTCCGTTCGGACCAGCTTAAGCTTATCATCCATTATTTTTACAAATTGTTTGATTTCCATTTTTCCCCTTAAAGCAAGTATATTTTATAGTGTAATTTTATACTATTTATGTTCTTTGTCCATGGGAAAAATTGGGCCTCGTGTGATGTCTTTTGATTTGCTTCACCACTTCATACCACAGCACTGCCACTGCTGCGATGCCGGTTGAGGCAAAGAACTGTCCGGCAGTGAGCGGGGCGAGTTTCAATATAGATGAGAGAGGCGTATAAAGAATGATTGCCAGCATGAGTAATGTGCCGATATTGACTGCCCACATCACTCCGTCTTTTGCAAGGCGGGATACAGACTGAAAGACAAAATCACGGTCTGAGCTATTGACCTGGACCAGGAACAGGTTGGACAGCATGATGATGCAGAGGCCCATGGAACGGGCCACCAATGCATTGGCAGGATTACCGGCAAGAACGGTATAATATACTCCGAAGGAAGCGGCAAAAATCGCAAGCCCCTGGATAATGCTTTTCATCAAAATCCGTAGGTCTAACAGTTTCACCTGCGGATTCCGGGGTCTGCGGGTCATGATGTCCTTTTCAGCCGGCTGGCGCTCCAATACGATGGAACAGGTCGGGTCAATGAGGAGTTCAAGTAACACCACGTGCAACGGCAAGAGCATCAGCGCAACCGGTGCGACACCGAGAACTGGTGCGAGCAGTGCTGTAAATGCGATGGGAATGTGAATGGTAAATACATACCCCACCGCCTTTCGGATGTTGTCGTAAATTCTCCGTCCGTCTCTTATGGTTTCAACGATGGTTGTAAAGTTATCATCCATTAGAATGAGGTCGGCGGCCTCGCGGGAAACCTCGCTTCCCCGCTTGCCCATAGCGATACCGATGTCGGCATATTTCAGAGCCGGTGCGTCATTGACGCCATCGCCCGTCATGGCTACGATCTCTCCGTTTTCCTTAAATGCTTTGACGATCCGCATTTTATGCTGCGGAACGACGCGGGAGAAAATGGATACATCTTTGACCGCTTGGCGCAATTCACCATCGGACATTTGATTCAGCATATCCCCGGTAATAATATTGTCGCTGTGCTCCATGCCGATTTTTTTGGCGATGGAGGCGGCGGTGATTCCGTTGTCGCCGGTAATCATCACCACGCGAATGCCGGCCCCGCGGCATATTGCTATATCTGCCTTGACGCTCTCGCGAGGAGGGTCTGCAAGACCGATCAGGCCGCAAAACTTCAATCTGCATTCTGTTATACTTGAGGGGATCTGGTTGTCTGACTCGGGTGCAGAGGCTGCAACAGCGATAACCCGCAGGCCTTCTTGTGACATCCGGATAATTTTATGTTCCGCAATTTCTCTTTCTGCCTCCGTCATATTACAGATGGTCAGAATTCTTTCCGGTGAGCCTTTTGCAGCAATCACGATTCGGCCGTCCCTGCGCCAGACGTGTCCCATCATTTTCAGCTCATTGGTAAACGCAAACTCACTGATCAGCTCACCGCAGAACAGATGCTCCTTTGATATTCCACAGCTGTCACAGTAAGCCAGCATTGCCTTTTCCATGGGGTCGTAGGCATCTGTTTCACAGCCAAGTCCCATGGTTTCAATCAGGGTGTTTTCGTCGCCATCTGGCGCCCATGTCTCCTGGACAGTCATCCGATTCATCGTAATGGTCCCCGTTTTGTCCACACAAAGCACAGATACCGACCCCAGGGTCTCGACAGACGGAAGCTTCCGGACAAGGGACTGTTTCTTCGCAAGCCTCCATGCACCCATAGAAAGGAACACCGTCAGAATCACAGGGAACTCTTCGGGAATCATAGCCATTGCCAGTGTGATTCCGGACAGGACGCTTTCAATCAGGCGATCGCCCAGCTCGTGATCGGGAATATTGTAATAGGTAACCACACCCACAAGGGCAAACAGTATGCCTGCAATGCCGGCACATGTTTTAACGAGCCTGCCGGTCTGCTTCTGCAAAGGCGTGGGTTCATCGGGGGCTTCAGCCACGTTTTTGCCGATTTTGCCATACTCGGTCTCTGCGCCGATTTTATCAACCAAAACCGTACCCGTACCCTGCGTGACAAGAGTACCTGCATAGCAATAATCCTTGCGCCAGTAATCTTCAGCGGGCTCTGCATTCTCAAAGGTTACCTTCCAGACGCCTTCGGCCTCCCCTGTGAGCGACGACTCTTCCACGCAGAGATCGCTGCACTTGACCAAGACTCCGTCGGCGGGTATCTTGACACCCTCATGGATCAGCATCAAGTCGCCGGGCACAAGATCCGTGCTGGCAATCACCGTTTCTTTACCGTCACGGATGACCGTCACATGAGGTGCGGACAAGCTCTTGAGCGCGTTGAGGGTCTTATCGGTCTTCCATTCCTGAATCACATCTATGCTGATAATGCCGATAACGAAAATCAACATGATAGCGCCGTCTCTCGGCTCTCCGAGAATGAAATAAATGATCGCAGCCACAATCAGCAAAAGAAACATGGGCTCCAGAATAATATGGAGAACCTTATGCAAAAAGTTTTCCTTTTTCTGCGGCGTCAGCTGATTTTTGCCGTAATGCTGTTGTAATTGCTTTGCTTGGGCGGAACTGAGCCCGGCCAGATTTATTTTCCTGTCTGTCATAAAAGAATCCTCCGCTTTGCCGTCAGGCAGAATTTGATTTCTCTTATGGCACTCCATTCAAGGTCGTTCCGCAAGGTATAAAAAAGCACACCTATGGAACATACTACTGTCCCACAGATGTGCACATCACCGCAATCTGCTGCCACTTTTCAGATGGCCCGGCCCCATGTACCTCAATAAAAGGTCCATCGCCTGCTCAGTTTGTACTGTAGATCTCGCATTCCTTTTGAGAATGTAATGCAGCGCAAAAAGATTACTTTATAATATATGCTCCTCTCTCATCGCTGTCAACAAAGAATTTTGTCTCTTTTTAGCTAAAAACAACCATACTGCTATCAAAAACAGTTTTGTAGTTACAAAATCAAAAACCTAAAATACCACCTGCGCGGTGGTATTTTAGGTTTGGCGGAGGGCATGGGACTTACGCATCTGCTCCCGTCGGTCGCATCTGCCGTCCTTCGCCCAAACACAGGGCTCGGACCCTGTGCCTAAAAACAGTCCCCGACTGTTTTCTATACGGCGCAGGCCCTTTCGGGTTCGAGTCCCATGCCCTCCGCCAAAAACGCTTTACCGCCGATTTTTTGACAAAAGAACTCCGTGTCAATAACGGTGAGGTACCGCAATATTATGTAGAAGGTTCGCATGAAGCCATTATTGACCCGGAGGAGTTTGACACTGTCCATGAAGAGATGGCACGGCGCAAAGAACTCGGTAGGGCTTACAGCGATAAGGCTTTTCACAGCAAAATTATCTGCGGAGACTGCGGTGGGT
>CAYOYO010000073.1:0-2618 GCA_964408195.1 uncultured Oscillospiraceae bacterium
AAAATAAATTTGTCCATCGATGTGATCGGAAAGCGGGAGGACGGCTATCATGAAGTGGTCATGGTGCTACAGCAGATCGATCTCCATGATACGGTTACGGTCCGTTACTTTGAGCAGGGGCCATTCGGAACTGTCAGCATCACCACCGATGCGGAAGATTTGCCCTTGGGAGAGGATAACATAGCCTGGAAGGCTGCAAAGCTCATGCAAGATCATTTCCCGGACTACAGGGGCGGAGACATTCACATCAAAATCGAAAAGAGGATTCCCATGGCGGCCGGTCTTGGTGGAGGCAGCGCGGATGCCGCAGCGGTTCTACATGGACTTAACGCCCTTTGGGGTTGTAGCTTGTCATTGGAAAAACTCATGGAAATGGGTGTGAAGCTGGGAGCCGATGTGCCGTTCTGCATCATGGGCCAGGCTGCAATGGACCCATCCTATGCAGCGGAAAAAGAAAGGGTCTCTACTTGTGCACTTGCCCGAGGTATCGGCGAAATACTGACACCTCTGACTCCTCTGGAAGCCTTTGTAGTCCTTTTAAAGCCGGAAATTTCCGTCTCCACGGGGGAAGTTTACAGAAGTTTGGATTTCTCTGCCATAGTAAGGCGTCCCGATACGGAATCCCTCATCCGGGGCCTCTCGGAGAAGGATTTCAATAAGGTGTCAGAGGCCATGTATAATGTGCTTCAGGAAGTAAGCGAAAGGAAACATCCTCTGATTACCCACCGGATTAGATTTCTCCAGGCGGTGGGGTCGGAGGCTAAAGTCATGATGAGCGGCAGCGGCCCCACCATCTTTGCTTTGGCACAAGACGAGAGACAAGCCGACAATATATTTAAAAAAGCCCGGGAGAAATATCCAGGAACCTATCTTGTGAAAACCTGCTTTTGACCTTGTTATTCTAAAACACCTGAAAGGAAATCAAAAGAACTGTCCGGACGGTTCTTTTGTGTTTTTTCGGTATCCACAGCATAAAGAATCCCCCCTTATCACCCTCATTATTAGAGATTCTGGAAAGGTGGCCGGCGTTGCCGATATTCTGCTCAAATTTCCAACTTTAGGACATAAAGTGAGGCAGAATCCGCCGGATTTTCCTATATTACTCATAAATTCCTTTTCTGGGGCCGATTTTCCGTCCTAATCTTGTAAATTTGAACAAAATGCTATATACAGGGGATTCACAACACAAAAGAACTGTCCCGTCCCCTTGTGTATCTTGTGAAAACCTGCTTTTGACCTTGTTATTCTAAAACACCTGAAAGGAAATCAAAAGAACCGTCGCTAATGATTCCTATCACTTCATTGTCATAATAAAACATCCCTCCGAATAGACTATTACAGCAGAGGCGAGGACTGTCCAAAGCCTCTCAACCAGGGATTGAACGGCGCTGCCGGACAACATGGAAGCCGGCAGGTCGATTTGAAGGGGGAGGGAACCATGGAATTTGAGAAGGGTTTATTTGACGGAGAAAAGATACCGGATTTTGCGTTGCAACCAGCCAAACCGGCATCCTCTTTTGATCCGACGGTATATGATAAGCTGTTTGAGACCATGAGACAGCAAGCTTTGGCTACAGGTCGGAAAGAACCTGCAGAGGAGGAGCCTTTCATGGGGGAGGTCGCTGCAGAGGTTGCCAAGGCAGAGCCGGAGTCGGAGCCGGAGGCAAAGGCGGAGCCTGTCATGGCGGAGATCCCCGCAGAAGCAACGGGTGCGGAAACAGAGCCGGAGCCGGAAGACAATGAAGAGGCCGTTATGGCAGAGATCGCTGTAGAGGTTGCAGAAACAGAGCCGGAGCCGGAAAAAGAACCATCAGACCTTGCAGTTGCCGCAACGATACCGATTCTGCCGGTCCACCCGGTCCAAAAGCCTTTATCGCCGAAAGCAGAAACCTTATCGGACAGAAAGCGCAGCAGGAGGGTGAAGTTTACGGACTTTAGGACCCTTAATCCCGTAATGATTCACGTGGAAGAGGACATTCTCATAACCGATGCCAAGCCGGATATGATTCAGATGCTCAGTGTGGAAGGAAGCTGTCGGTTGGCGGAAAGGAATTCCGCTACAGGAGCACATGGGATTCAGTCCCTTCGAATCGCCGGAGATTTGGTGCTGCAGGCTTTGTATACCGCCGAAAACGATCAGGGCGAGCCCGCCCTGGTTTCCCTGGACAATAAAATCCTGTTCCGAGAGGATTGTATCGTCAAAACCGAGCCGGATTCCATCCTGGCATTGTCCGGAGAACTTTCCTCATTGGATTGGGAGCGGATCAACGAAAGGAAATTCCGGGTCCGGGCAGACATTCAGGTTTCCATGCGGGAGTATGGCGAAAAGGAATTGGATCTGTTCGAAGGCATGGAAGGAGAAGACCTTCAAGTTCTCGAAGGAGAGATCCAGTTTGCTCATGTGGCAATGCGGAAAACCGAAATCGGCGAAGTGTCCGAAGATCTGAGGCTCAAGGAAGGAAGCCCGGAAATTGATAAAATTCTCTGCTACAACCTGAGCCTGGCGGAAAACCACAAACAGGTTACCGGTGAAAAAGCCATGATCAACGCGGCCATATATCTGAATCTGCTCTATAAGAGCGCCGGACACCCGGTGTTTCAGAGACTGAAAACAGACT
>CAYOYO010000073.1:2718-9568 GCA_964408195.1 uncultured Oscillospiraceae bacterium
AATCTGCTCTATAAGAGCGCCGGACACCCGGTGTTTCAGAGACTGAAAACAGACTTCACCCAGTTTATGCGGATGGATGAAAGCGAGTTTGACCATCCTCTGCTGGGGGGCAATGTCTGCTTCAATGTACTGGAATGCTCTCTTGCCCCCAAAAGAGACGAAGACGGAAACAACACGGTTTTGAGCCTAAACATGGATGTGGAGACCACATTGGAGTATTATGGACGGATTGAGGAACCCTGCATCTCAGATCTGTACCATTATTCCAAAGATGTGGAATTCAACAGATCGCCACAGGAGCTCAAATGCTTCTGCGGTAGCGGGGAGGCCCATATTCCCATCCGCGAGATGATTCATGTCCCCGATGGATATGGCAAGGCGGACCAGATAGTCTATATTTCGGGTTCTCCCGTAATTAAAAAACAGGAAGCTGCATCAGGTAAAGTTACAGTGGAAGGGACCCTTCCCGTGAGACTGGTCTGCATTGGGGGAGAAAGCGGAATGCTTCCCTTCACCGTGGAAGAAGAGTTAGACTTCCGGGCTTCTTTGGATATGTCCGACCTTACAGAGGGATCGGAGCCGGACTGCCGGGCAATCCTGAAAGATCTGAGATTCGATTCGATTAACGAGAGGCAGATTGCAGTAAATGCAGAGATTTTAGTGTCCGGATACGCTTTTGGCAAAACCCGGCAGGAGTTGATCCGCACAGTGCACATCCTTGAAAGAGGAGAAGAGAAGGGACCAAGTCCGGCAATCATTGTCTACGCAGCAAAAGAGGGAGATACGGTCTGGAAGGTTGCCAAGAAATACCATGCTCCCATCAGCCGTATCCGTGCAGTGAACGATCTGGCAGATCATGAGGAAATCAGAGCCGGCTCCAAGGTGCTCATCGTCAGGTAGGTTATAAAAACGCCCTTTCATGGAGAGAATAGAGACGATTGCATTCTCCCATGAAAGGAGCTGTCTAATGAAGCTGAAAAAAACCCAAGCCAGATTATTGTTCCTGATCCTGTTGTCCCTGTTTGCCTACAGCTGTTGGATATCCGGGGACAGCGTCCGGATGCTTTCCAACGAAGACTTCATTCGCTTCCATGTGGTGGCAAACAGTAACTCCCCCGGAGATCAGGATCTGAAACTATTGGTTCGAGACGAACTTCTCCGTAGCATCAACGAGGGTCTGGCCGCAGAAACCATGGCAATGGCCGGTGAAGAGCAGGGTAAAGTTACTCTGGATATTGACCGATCCAAGGAATTTCTGGAGGAGAACCTGACGGAGCTGGAGCAAAAGGCTAGAGCGATTCTGTCCGAGGAAGGCTGCCATTATCCTGTGAAAGCGGCGCTGGGCCCTGTGTTTGTGCCAAGGAAAACCTACGGGAACATCACCTTTCCCGCCGGCAGCTATAACGCTTTGACAGTGACTATCGGCGAAGGAAAGGGGAAAAACTGGTGGTGCGTCCTGTTTCCGCCTCTCTGCCTCATCGGCATGTCCCCGGAAGAGCATGCAGAGGTTGAGGACCTCTACAGGGAAGCCATTTTAGACGAGAAATACCGGGTCTTGTTGGAAGAAACGGGAAAGCCGAAAACTCTTGAATTAAAATTTAAAGTGTTGGAGCTTCTTGAAAAGTAAACCCAACTTTGTTGGCCGTTTCCGTTTATTTGAAAAAGCCCGCGTCCCTGGCAAGTCGGCCGGATTGCGGGTTTTCTGATCTCTTCGGTGGTTACTGTTCAAATCCTCGCATCCTAGGGAGAAATTGTTCCCAGCCTTTCTATTCTCAGCCGGAATGAAATGTGATAAAATTGGTTATGAGTGAAAAGACAAAACCCATAGAAATTGGAGAGGGAATTAAAATATGATAAACGGACCCGATTTTGCAAACGCCCTGGGCAAGATGGAACAATGGCTCTCCCATCCCGGAATGGAGCCAAAACTACATAGAGAATTGACAGCACTTGAAGAGCGGATGGAAAAAAACTCCGGTGACAAAGAGGCAAAAGAAGAAATCCTAGATCGCTTTTACAAGGATCTGGACTTCGGTACCGGGGGCCTTCGGGGGATTCTTGGCGCCGGGACCAACCGGATGAATATCTTTACCGTGCGACGGGTGACCCAGGGCTTTGCCGACTATATAAACCTCCGTTACGGAGGGGCAGATACCCTTCCTTCTTTGGCCATTGCCTACGACAGCCGCAACCGTTCCGTCCGGTTCGCCCTAGAGGCCGCCGGCGTGCTTGCGGCCAATGGTATCCGGGTATATATTTACCCGGAGCTCATGCCTACACCGGCCCTCTCCTTTGCAGTACGCCATTATGGGTGTGCAGGGGGAATCATGATCACCGCCAGCCACAATCCGGCCAACTATAACGGGTACAAAGTATACAACGAGGAAGGCTGTCAGGTGACCCAGGAGGCCGCCGACCGGATTCTCGACTGCATCAGTCGGGTGGATTACTTCAGCGGTGTGAAGACTCTGGATATCCAGCTTGACAGCCTTCTTGAAAGCGCATTTTGGGATGAGGAGCATCATGAACGAATCCGCCAGATTCCGCCGGAAACCGTGGAGGCTTACATAGAAGCGGTAAAGGCCACTCGGGTGGGCGTGGATTGCAAGGATCTGGAAGTGGTTTATACTCCCCTAAACGGCGCAGGCAATAAACCCGTCAGGAGAATCCTGGCGGAGATCGGGGTGGAAAAGGTCCACATTGTGCCTGAACAGGAAAATCCGGACGGAAATTTCCCCACCTGCTCTTATCCCAATCCGGAAAAGGAAGAAGCTTTGCACAGGGGGTTGGAACTTTGCAGGGAGCTTGAAACACCGGACCTCCTCCTGGCTACGGATCCGGACTGCGACAGACTGGGCATCGCTGTGAGACATTGGGACGAAGAAGCAGGCCGGATCCTCTACAGGCGGCTTACCGGCAACGAAACAGGTGTCCTGCTTCTGGATTTCATTTGTGCCAACAGGAAACTTCCCTCAAAACCGGTGGCCATGAAAACCATCGTTTCCACCAAAATGGCGGAGGCGGTAGCCGAGGCCTACGGAGTAGAGATGCGGAACCTGCTGACAGGCTTTAAGTACATCGGGGAGCAAGTGGGCCAGTTGGAGGCAGCCGGTGAAGGGGATCGTTTTATATTCGGCTTTGAAGAGAGTTATGGCTACCTGGCAGGCTCCTACGTGAGAGATAAGGATGCGGTCAATGCGGCCATGCTGGTCTGTGAGGCGGCGGCCTACTATAAGAAGCAGGGCAAAACCCTAGTGGACAAAATGGAAGAGCTTTACGATACCTACGGATGGTACCAGAACGACTTGCTTGACTTCGGCTTCGAAGGGGCTGCAGGCATGACGGAGATGGCCTCCATCCTGTTCCGGCTCAGACAGGACCCTCCAGGAGAAATTGGGGGAATTCCCGTCACCGAGCAGGCGGATTACAGCGCCGGCTTCATCAATCTTCCCCCGGCCGATGTGCTGGAATATCTGTTGGAAGACGGGAGTAGTGTCATCGTCAGGCCCTCCGGCACCGAACCGAAACTGAAGATTTATCTGTCGGCAAAAGGAGCGGGCCGGCAGGCATCAAAGGATACGATCGAGAAACTGCGCAAAGCAGTTAAAGAATGGGTAAATTAAATGAATCAAGCAATCATCGGAATTGATAAAAGCGGATCCTTCCGGGTTTATTTTGCGGTCTCTACCGACCTTGCCGAAGACGGCAGAAAAGTCCACAACACGGCGCCCACAGCAACGGCGGCCCTGGGCCGGGCTCTCACCGGCGCGGGTCTTATGGGCCTCATGCTGAAGAACCCGAAGGACAAGCTTACCATACAGTTTAAAGGAGACGGCCCTGCCCGGGAGATTCTCGTGACAGCCGCGGGAACGGGAAAGGTCAAGGGCTATATAGCAAGTCCGGATGCGGACCTTCCTCTCCGGGAGGACGGCAAGCTGGATGTGGGGGGGATTCTTGGAATCGGCACTCTCACGGTCATCAAAGACCAGGGGCTCAAAGAACCCTATATGGGTCGCATCGATCTGGTCAGCGGCGAAATCGCCGAAGACCTGACCGCTTATTTCTTCCTTTCCGAGCAGCAATCTACTTCAGTAGCCCTGGGGGTGAAAGTGGATGTGGACGGCAGTGTTATGGCCGCAGGCGGCATGATCATACAGATGCTGCCCGATGCGGATCCGGCTTCCGTAGATGCTTTGGAAGCCCTCATCGGGGACATGCCTCCGCTGACAGGAGTCATTGAAAACGCTATGCGGGAAGGAAGTCCCAAGACATCGAAAACCCTTGCTGAAGAGGCGTTCCACAACATTTTCCAAAGCCTGCCGGAGGAGTTTGGGGTAAACATTTTAGAGTACAGGGATATTGGCTGGGAGTGCGATTGCTCCACAGAGCGCCTGGAGCAGGTAATGCTGAGCATCGGCGAGGCGGACCTGAGGCAGTTGGCGGAAGAAGACGGTGAAGCGGAGCTTACCTGTCAGTTCTGTACAAGGAAATACCATTTCGACAAAGACCACCTGGATATGCTCCTTCGTGTGGCAGTCAGATCCAAAGAAATATTAGAAAAAAAGAAGAAAAAACAGGAGGAATCACCATGTTAAAGGAATTTAAAGAGTTTGCACTCAAAGGCAATGTAATGGATATGGCTGTGGGCGTTGTAATCGGTGGAGCCTTCGGAAAGATCGTCACCTCCCTGGTGCAGGATCTCATGATGCCCATCCTGGGCTTTCTCACCGCAGGTGTGGATTTCAGCGATCTGAAGCTGGTCCTCTCACCGGCAGGGGTAAACGAGGCGGGAGAAGAAGTGGCGGAGGCGGCTATCCTTTACGGAAACTTCATCCAGACCACCATCGATTTCATCATCATCGCTTTCTCCATCTTCCTTGCCATCAAGATGATCAACAAGCTTCGCAGAAAGCAGGAAGTTGTCGAAGAGGCTGCCCCAGCCGCTCCGGCAGCGCCTACAGAAGCAGATCTTCTCACGGAAATTCGTGATCTTCTGAAAGAAAAATAAAGCGGCAGATTCCGGGGAAGCTTATGAAAGCGGACGGGACAGTTCAGCAGAAATCCTATGACAACGAAGGGACAGGTTCTATAGGAACTTGTGGCAACAAAGGGAACCGAATGGGAATGGAATCGTCTAACCCGGAATAAGAATAAAAAATAGACTTCCAAAGTCAGACTACTTAGATTGGAGACCCGCAATGATCAAACTGGGAGTACTGTTCGGAGGCCGGTCGGGAGAGCACGAAATCTCGCTCATGTCCGCCGCTTCGGTGATACGCGCCATCGATAAGGACAAATATGAAGTGGTGCAAATCGGCATCACCCGTGAAGGGGACTGGTACCTCTTTGAGGGGTCACCGGACCAAATAGAGGACGGCAGCTGGGAGGAAGAGGCAAAAGAGGTCTTTCTGGCAAACCCGGGAAAACATGAACTTTCGGTTCTCGGAAGCGGGGGAAATTCACTGAAGCAACGGATTGATTTTGCCCTGCCCATCCTCCACGGGCCTTTCGGAGAGGACGGCACCATACAGGGGCTTTTTGAAATGATAGGTATTCCATATGGTGGCAGCGGTGTGATGGGAGCGGCGCTGACTATGGACAAAATTTTGGCCAAGGCCGTATGCGAGAAGGCCGGTATTCCCCAGGGACCCTATGTAGCCCTGATGAAACCGGACTTTGACCGGAAGGAGGAAGAGCTCCTCCGGGAAATCGAAGAAAAGCTCCGCTTTCCCATGTTTGTAAAACCGTCCAATATGGGGTCCAGCGTGGGCATCACCAAGGTAAGGACGAGAAAAGATCTGAAAGAAGCCATTATTACCGCGGCAAGATACGACCACCGAATCCTAGTGGAAGAAGGAATTGACTGCAGGGAACTGGAAACGGCAGTGCTGGGAAACCACGACCCCAAGGTCAGCGGCGTGGGAGAGATTATTCCCTCGGCGGAATTTTACGACTACAAGGCCAAATATTTCGACGGAGGACAGTCGAAAATGTGCATCCCCGCAGACATCCCCTTTGAAAAAGCGGAGGAGATTCGAAGCATCGCTTCCCGGGCTTTCCGGCTCTTGGACTGCTGCGGTTACGCCAGAGTAGACTTTTTTATGGAGAAGGGCACAGACAGGATATTCCTGAATGAGATAAACTCCATTCCCGGCTTTACCAAATTCAGCATGTTTCCCTTGCTGTGGGGTCAGGAGGGTCTTACATACCCGAATTTGATAGAAAGGATTGTGGAATTAGGCTATGAAAGATATTATGCTAAAAATAGTAGGTAAGCAGATTATCGGCAACACCCCCGAAGAGGAGGATCAGCTGGAGCTGGTTACCGAAGGAAAATATCACGAAGAAGGCGGCACGGTGTATCTCTCTTATGACGAGAGCGACTTTTCCGGCATGACCGGTTGCACCACCAGCCTCGCGATTACCGGAGAGGAAATCCTCATGAAGCGATGCGGCGAATCGGTTCCTCTGGATACGGAGATCCGCTTTGAAAAAGGCAAGCGCTTTACCGGGTATTACGGCACGCCTTTCGGTGCGGTGGAGATGGAAGTTTTGACCAACAACGTGGTCAATAACATCAACCGGGAGGAAGCGAAAGGTTCGCTGAACATCGATTATCACATCAGTCTCCGGGGTCTGTCCGAGGGCAGAAGCCGGTTGGATATTGAGATTATTTAGGCTGTTTTAGGACAAGCCGACTGGGAGGGAAGGGGATTTATGAGTCCCAAAACTACGAAAGCCATTGCGAAGTTTATTGCAATTTTATTGGTTGTGGCACTGGTGGTCACTTCTTTTACCTTTGTGTTCCTGTGGGCAGGGACCCCATTGGCGGTCTATGCCGCCGACAGCG
>CAYOYO010000074.1:0-6951 GCA_964408195.1 uncultured Oscillospiraceae bacterium
GTTCAAATCCGATCCCCGCAACAGAAAAGACAGGCTAACGCCTGTCTTTTCTTGGTTGCGGGGATCGGATTTGAACCAATGACCTCCGGGTTATGAGCCCGACGAGCTACCAGCTGCTCTACCCCGCGTCGTTATAAAATTGCCTTGGTGCCGGAGACCGGGATCGAACCGGTACGATCGGTAAGGATCGCAGGATTTTAAGTCCTGTGCGTCTGCCAGTTCCGCCACTCCGGCAGGTATTCACGGGGCCGGCACTGCGCGAGTCCCGGCCTCGGGATTCTGGCTCCAAGGGTGGGGCTCGAACCCACAGCCTATCGGTTAACAGCCGAGTGCTCCACCATTGAGCTACCTTGGAATGTCAGAGCCGCCATCACAGGCGACTCCATGATTATACAACAGAGTCTGACGTCATGTCAACCAAATTGTGTTTGATTTTTCCTCTTTTGTTTCTCTTTATTCCGACACCTGAGATTGGCCTGTTTGGAAGGCCCGGAGGTTTATTTCCACAAATGCCGGCTTGATATTTCGTTTCAGGATTTCTTCCCAGGGAATCTCCGGAAGCTCTATGGCCTTAACCAGAGCACCCAGGAGCACCATGTTCATGCTTTTGGGGTTCCCTAAGGCTTCCGCCAACTGAGAGGCCTTAAATACGTATGTAGTGGCTTTCGCAGAAAGTTCCTCAATGATTCCTTCCGGATAAGCGGCCAGCCCCATCTGGATAGGCGAAGAGGGTATCTCCGCATCGTTGATTACCATCTTCCCTCCCGGCTTCAGATACTCGATCCACCGGAGAGCCTCCATCTTTTCAAAAGCCACGATCAGGTCTGCCTCCCCTTTTCCGATAATGGGAGAAAACACCTTGCTGCCGAACCGCACCTGGGTGCTCACATTGCCGCCTCTCTGGGACATGCCGTGGATCTCCGACATCTTCACATCGTAGCCCGCTTCCATGAGCCCTTCGGATAAAATCTTGCTGGCCAGGATGGTGCCCTGTCCGCCTACGCCTACCAGTAATATATTTTTAACGTTTCCCATCACTTACCTCCGGACCGCTTCATCATCAAAGGAAATAGCTTCAAATGGACAGACCTGCTTGCACACGCTGCAGCCTGTGCAGGATTCCGGCTGGATAAGGATCTGTTCGCCGGACAATATGGCAGGGCATCCCGTCCTGACGCAAGCCTTGCAGCGCTTGCACTTCTCCTGATCGATGATGCACTTCTTCGGTGACAAATCAAAGCGGGTCTTGTCTGCCTCGCTGAATTTCTTGATGGCGCAGGGCCAAGCCGCGATAATTACGGTGGGTTCATCCTTTTCCAAAGCCCTGTTCAGCGCTTTGTGAGTCTCCCGCAGATCCAGGGGGTTGATCAGGTAAATGTTTTCATCCTTGATCCCGATGGCCTTGCAGAGCAGAGGGATATCTGCCTCCACAGCAGGTTCTCCCATGAGGGTTTGACCTGTTCCCGGGTTTTCCTGATGCCCTGTCATCCCCGTTGTCCGATTGTCCAGGATAACAGTAACACAGTTGCCTTTATTGTAGACTACATCCATGAGGCTGGTGATCCCTGAGTGGAAGAAGGTGGAGTCTCCGATTACTGCCACTGCCTTCGTATCCCTTCCTGTCCGGCGAAAGGCCACAGCCGCTCCGTGACCGGCACTGATGCTTCCTCCCATGCAAAAGCAGGTATCCATAGCTGAAAGAGGAGGAGCGGAGCCCAAAGTATAACAACCGATATCTCCGGTTATCATTACATTTTTCTTCTGTTTCAGAGCATGGAAGAATCCTCTGTGAGGACAGCCTGCGCAGAGAGTGGGCGGTCTCATGACAGCCTGGGTCTCCGAAGTCAGGATTTCCTTCTCCGTTCCGAAAACGGCGCTGCGGACGATGTCCGGATTCAGTTCATCAAATTCCGGTATCCGCTCCTTTCCGATGCAGGAAATCCCGGCAGCCCTCATATGGTTCTCCATATAGGGGTCCATTTCCTCTATCACGTAGAGGGTTTCCACCTTTCCGGCGAATTCCTTAACAAGCTCCATGGGCATGGGATAGGTCATGCCAAGCTTCAGGTAGGAAGCATCCGGCCCGAACACCTCTCTGGCATATTGATATGCCACGCCGGCGCAGACCACCCCAACTTTGCTGCCGTTGTATTCTGCTTTGTTGATTTCCGTTTTATTGGAATAATCCTCCATAGCCTTCAGTCGGCCCACCAGGTTCCGGCGGAGTTTTTTACCATTGGCCGGTGTGGCCACATATTTTGCAATATTCCTCTCATAAGAGATGGGATCTTTTTCTACTCTTTCCGCAAGCTCTACAAGGCTCTTGCTGTGACAGATTCTGGTGGTCACCCGCAACATGACCGGAGTGTCGAACTCTTCGGAAAGCCGGAATGCAAGCTTTGTAAACTCCTTGGCCTCGCTGCTGTCGGAGGGCTCCAGCATGAGTACCCTTGCGGCGGCGGCGTAGTTTCGGTTGTCCTGCTCGTTCTGGGAGCTGTGCATCCCCGGATCGTCTGCAGAAACCAGGATACAGCCTCCGGTGACTCCGGTATAAGCAAAGGTAAACAGGGGATCCGCGGCAACGTTCACGCCCACATGTTTCATGGCTGCCATAGACCGGACACCGGCAATGGATGCGCCGATGGCGGCTTCCAGGGCCACCTTTTCGTTGGGCGCCCACTCACAGTACAATTCGCTTTTGTATTGAGCCAGATTTTCAAGGATCTCCGTGCTGGGTGTTCCCGGATATGCAGAAGCAAACACCAGCCCGGCTTCATAGGCTCCCCTTGCAATGGCTTCATTTCCTGTCATCATTTGTTTCTTGTTCGTCATGTTATGCTTCCCTCTTATTCCTCATTTTCTTCCGATTGACCCGATTTTGCTGTCTGCGACAGAATCAATTCAGCTTTCTGTCTGTACTTTTTCTCGTTATCTTTGTCCTTGCTCCTGGCATAGAGCTCTGCCAGCTCCGTGATGCTCTCTATGTGGGAGCCATTGATTCCCAGCACCCTCTTAAAACTTGCCACCGCTTTGCTGTTGCTCCCGGTTCTGGCATAGGCGACACCCAGATAGTAGTGCAACGGCCACCAGCCTTTGAATTTGGTTTCCAGGAAGGGTTCCAATATTTCGATCCCATCGGCCCACCGGCCAGCCAAGACCGCATTATATCCCTTTTCTATGGTCAGGGGTTGCTCCAACTGATTCAACCGCTGTCTTATCTCCTTCTTGTCTTTGAAGTTGCTGCTCCTGCGCAGGAACTCCTGCCAGACAAAGGTGGCCTTCTGGTACAGCCCCAGATTCAGGTAGTCGTAACCCAGATAGTAATAAGCCTGGGCAAAACGGGGATGAATCCGGGTCAGAAGTTCGAAGTATTCCGTGGATTCGGCTTTGAACCGACCGATGTATTTGCTCTCGTCCCCTCTCATGTAAAACTCCCTGCAGACCCTGGCATAGCTGTACATGGCATGAATGTAATCCGGTTTCAAGACCAGCGCCGCTCTGAAGTGGATGATGGCATTGTCAAAATCCTCCTTCTCCGCAGCATCTCTTCCCTCTTTCACAAGGCCTTCCGCCAGCTTGTAGTTGAACAGTTTGTTCATAAATTCCACATATTGAGGGGTGTATTGGAATTTGGGATCGATGCCCATGATCCAAGCCATGTTTTCGGCAATATGGAGAACTTTCAGTCCGTCTCCCCCTTGAAACACCTGATAATCTTCATGTCTCAGAGGAATGGGGACACCTTTCATAAACTCCATGTTCTTCATCTTGGACAGATAGGAATCGGAGAATTCATCAAAAAGAAAGTCCTTGAGATACTTTTTAAAGTATCTGCTCACTCGGTCCTTCCTGGACTGAAATGGTGGAAGCGCTTGCTCGTTCCGGTCTTCGGAACATTCTTCCAAAGCTGCCTCTTCCGTGAGTGCGTCTCCTCCTGACATTAAGTCCTCCGGCTTGTTCACGATTTGTTCTTCCTTATTGCTCATAATGCAATTCCCATCCTGTCTTCGTAAATTTCTTAATAGCTTCCGGGTTTAGAGTCCTGGCCATGTCTTCAGCCAACAGCTCTTGCAGCCTTTCACCGATACCGGTGGCAACTCTTTCCATCCGACTTCCGTAAAGGTTCATAATGCGGTAAAGATCTTCTTTTTTATGGGATCGGTGCTGAAACCCACTCTGATAATAGAACTGAGCAAATTCCTCATAAAAGGAAAAGGGAGAGCCATGCTGCACCAATGCCAGATATTTAAGGGTTTTTTCAAAACCACCCTTATTATAATATAAATCAAAGACATGTTCCACCATCTTCAGCTTTGCCAGCTCTCCGGCTGACAGAAACATGTTTGATATCACCTCATAAGGGGCCTTGGACTGATACTGGTATTCGTATTCTTCTGCCTGCTCCCAGATAGGTGTCCCCGGAAGGATTTTCAGGAAACCCAGTTGGAGCATATGGGGTTTCATGCTGTATACCCGGTTAAAGGAGCCTCCGAAGCTTTCATAGTCCTCGTAGGGCAGACCTGCAATGAGGTCAAGGTGAATGTGGATGTTGCCCATTTCTACCAGTCGCTCCACATTTGCTTTTAGCTTTAGGAAGTCACAACGGCGATGAATGGCCCTTAAGGTTTCCTCGTTGGTGCTCTGCACTCCGATTTCAAATTGGAAAAGACCCGGTCTTGCCCTGGAGAGCAGATCGAGTATCTTCTGCTCCATCAGATCCCCGCAGATTTCAAAGTGAAAATTGGTAACACCATTGTCCGTCTCCATGAGGTAGCGCAGGATTTCCATGCAACGGTTGCTATCGTAGTTGAACGTCCGGTCTACAAACTTCACCTGCCTCACGTTTTTGTAGATAAAATAGCTGAGATCTTCCCTGACCCTTTCCAAAGGGAGGGGGCGAACCTTCTTTTCTAACGAGGAAATGCAGTAACTACAAGAAAAAGGACAACCTCTGGAGGACTCGTAATACATGATTTTATCCGCTTCTCCCACCAGGCTCCGAAAGGGAAAAGGGATTTCTCCGAACTCTGTGGGTTCCGGCACAGGATTGATGTAGATCTTTCCTTCCCTGCGGTACAGAAGACCCCTGATCCCGGCGAAACTGCCGGCTCCATCCGGGTCCGACACGGCGTCCAGGAGCCGGGGAAAGCTTTCCTCCCCTTCTCCCTGCAACAGGAAATCGATATGCCGGTTCTTCTTCATAACTTCTGCGGCCCGAAAAGTGACCTCCGGTCCTCCGAGAAGAAAGATGGTCTCCGGGCGGGCTTTTTTCAGGTTTTCTGCAAGATATAGAATTCTTTCCGTATTCCAGATATAGCACGAGAAGCAAACCATGTCATATTCGTTTCGCAGAATTTCCCCGTATATGTAATCATCTCCATTGTTGACGGTAAACTCCCTCAGTTCCAGAATGTCTCCCCTCTTTGCGCAGACCGCATAGAGATACTTCAGTGCAAGGTTGGAGTGAACATATTTGGAATTGAGAGTGGTCAACAATACTTTCATCATAACTCCTGCTGTATAGAATGCGGGTTGCTTATAGCATCCGGAATCGTTCATCCTTGAGCATGCCGGTATCCCGTTCTGCCCGTTGGATCTGCATCAGCATGGCGTCTTTATCCCTGGGCAGGTCTCCCTTCAGGGAAAGGTAGTTGGACGCGTGGTTGCTTCGGAAAACGCACTTTTTGTCCACATGGATGTTCTCAAGCAGCATTTTTGTCTCCTCCAGCACCTCTTCTGCAGAAAGAAGCTGAAAACGTCCCTCCCGGATATCCCGGTAAAGCTCTGTTTCCGGTTCTACCATCAACGTCAGCAAACCTACGTAGGAAGGAGACATGCGGCTGATCATTTTCCCGGTTTCCGTGGCGTGTTCTTTCCAATGGAGCTTTCCGCCTATTCCGGAAATAAAGGTGACGGATGCACGGATGTCCGCATCTTCCAGCTTTCGCACCGCCTCTACCAATTCATCGGCGGTGGCTCCTTTTTTGATATTCGAAAGGATTCTGTCGCTCCCTGATTCGCCTCCCATATAGACCATCAAAAGGCCCTTAGCACGGAGCTCTGCAAGGTCCTCTGCGGATTTACGCAGAACATCTTTGGGTGATCCGTAAATACTGATTTTTTCACACTCGGGAAAAAGCTCACCGATGGTGTCCATGATATCTACAAGGGTTTTATTGGGGAGCACCAGCGCGTCTCCGTCGGCGAGGAAAATCTTTTCGATATGAGGGTAATGTGCCCTGGCCCATTTAAGATCCTCGATAACATGGTCAAGGGGCCGGATGCGGAAATCCTCGCCTTTGTACATGCCGCAGAAGGTACACTTATTGTGGGCGCACCCGATGGTGACCTGCAGAATCAGGCTGTTGGCTTCGCTGGGCGGTCTGTATACCCTGCCTTCGTATCTCATAGCTACATCCTCTCCGGCACTTCCATGCCAAGCAGCAGCAGGCCGTTCTTTATGGTCTGTCTGGCTGCATAAGTGAGGAGTAGTTTTGCTTTCCTTTCCTCAGGATCCTCCGCCAGAATGTGTTCATTGTGGTAGAAGCGGTTGAAGCCCTGGGCAATATCCACGATCTGCCGGGTAACGATGGATGGCTCATATTTTTCAGCGGCTTCATAGACCTTGTCCGGGAACTCATAGATCAGCCTGGTCAGGTCGTAGGCACTGTCGCCGGTGATATGGGCAATATCGATGTCGGCGCCTTCCACAATGGCTTTCTCTTCCATCTCACCTGCATTTCGCAGTACGCTGGAAGCTCTTGCATGGGTATATTGGACATAAGGTCCCGTCTCCCCGTCAAAGTTCAGGATCTTATCCCATGAGAATACGTAATCCTTGATTCTTCCGTTGGAGAGTTCATTGAAAATCACCGCGCCGATTCCCACCTGTCTGGCGGTTTCGTCCACATTTCCCGTGTTCACGTTCTTCTCTAAGATAATTTCCCGTGT
>CAYOYO010000074.1:7051-9414 GCA_964408195.1 uncultured Oscillospiraceae bacterium
TTCAGCTCACTGAGAACTCTTCCCATCTTGTCCGAGTAAAAGCTCTCTCCCGCATAGGAGTCAAAATCAATGCCCAGCATCTTGTATACCCGTCCGAATTCCCGGAGGCTTTCATCCCGAAACCATTTCCAAAGTGCGGTTTCTTCCGGAGCTCCGTTCTCCAGGCGGGTAAAGGTGGCTCTGGCTTCATCCTCAAGGGAAGGATCCTTTTCGCATTCTTCGTGGAACTTCACATAGTATCCCAACAAGGTCTTTATTGGAGACTGCTCCACATCTTCTTTATTCCCCCAGCGCCGATACGATACAATCATCTTCCCGAACTGGGTACCGTAATCTCCCAGGTGATTAATCCGAACCGTATCAAAACCCAGGAAGTCATAGAGCTTATAGATGGAGTTGCCGATGACGGTACTCCGTATATGGCCGATATGGAAGGGCTTTGCGATATTCGGCGAGGAGTACTCCACGATCACCTTTCGATTCTGCCCCACATCGCTGCTGCCGTATCGATCTCCGGCACTGACTACCTGGGACAGCACCTCCCGGATAAAGACCTCCCGGCTCATAAACATATTTACGTAAGCGTTTACGCTCTCTACTTTCTCAAAAAGTTCATAGGCTGACAACCGATCGGCGATATCTTTTGCTATGACTGCCGGTGACTTCCTCATGAGCTTTGCCAGCCGAAAGCATGGAAATGCATAGTCTCCAAGCTTGCTGTCGGTAGGAACCTCTATCATTGCCTCAAGTTCCCGGGCTGTCAGGCCTTCCACCTGTTCCTCCAACCGGGCTGCGATCTGCTCTTTAAAATTTATCATCTAACATTCCTCCTCAGAAATTATCTTGATTCCCTGTTTCTTCAGCAGATCTGCGAAGACCCCGTCTCCGTGAATCACTGTATGGCTGAAGGTTCCGTCATAAATTTGCTGACTGCCGCAAGAAGGGCTTTTCGCTTTCAAAATGGCCAGTTCCAAATCTTCTCCCAGCTCTTCCGCCCGGGTCTTTGCCTCTGCCAGCGCTTTTTCGGCACCTTCCCGGAATTTGTCCGTCAGGTCTTCCCCCTCTGTGTTAACGACTCTGCCCTCTCGTAACTCTGCCGGAGGTCTTGGAACCGGGCAACCTCCTGCCACTTCCGGGCAGACAGCCACATAATTATAATCTCTCAAACGGCGGATCACCGTTTCATTCCGATTATTTCCGCCGTTGTATTTACAGTTTTCGCCCAGAAGGCATGCGCTGACGATAACCATTTTTCTTCCTTTCCGGAATTCTTTTTTCGGGTCCCTACTTAAGCGTGACGATGGTTACCCCATCGCCTCCCTCATTATAATTGCCTCTTCGGGTTTTTTCCACATGTTTGTGCGTCTTGAACATAGCTGCCAACCCCTCCCGGAGGATTCCGGCTCCCCTTCCGTGAATGATGGTCACTTCTTTGAGTCCTGCCATAAAAGCGTCGTCCAGGTATTTATCCACATCCATCATTGCGTCATCCAGCACCTTACCCACCACATTGCAGGTGGGTATCACAGAAGTGGCTTTGGTTCGGTACAGGCTGCTGTGTTTGGTACTTTGCCGCACCTGGTCCTTGCCCCCGTTTTTCAACTTGGCAATCTGTTCGATACCGGTGTTGATCTTCATGAGGCCGATTTGAACCTGTACTTCGTTTTTGTCATCCGGAAGCGTAAGCAAAACCCCTTTTTGATCGAGCGAAAGGACTTTCACCGAATCGCCCACGTTCAGTTCTTCGGGACGGGCCGGGTTAAGATTTTGCTTAATCTCTATTTTTTCTCTATGCTTCTCCTGCAACTCTCTGATTTCACGGCGAAGGGCCTCTTGTCTACGATTCCTCTGAGCCGGATCCTCAACCTTTTCCAAATCCCGAAGTTCACTCTGTATCAGGTCCGCCAGCTCTTTTGTTTCCCTGACCAGTTCCCGGGCTTCTTCCTTGGCTTTTCCCAGGAGCTTTTCCTTCTGGTCGACAAATTTCTGCTGCTGTTTTTCCAGCTCTTCTCTCTGCCTCTTCATCTCCATGCGAAGAAGCAGGGCTTCATCCCGGTCCTGTTCCGCTGCTTTACGGTCGCTCTCAATGGATGCAATCACATCTTCAAAAGCAATATCCCCTCGATCCAGCAATCCTTTGGCGTGATCGATGAGTTTTGCGGGAAGTCCCAGTTTCGCAGAGATCTCGAAGGCATTGGATCTTCCCGGTGTTCCCATGATAAGCCGGTAGGTAGGGGATAAAGTCTCCACGTCGAATTCCATGGATGCGTTTTGGATTCCTTCCGTGGAAAGGGCATATTTTTTCAGCTCCGTGTAGTGGGTTGTGGCAAAGGTTTTCGCACCTCTGCTGTATAGCTCCGTCA
>CAYOYO010000075.1:0-9352 GCA_964408195.1 uncultured Oscillospiraceae bacterium
TTATATAACAAAATCAGCTCCGTGTCTATTAAAATCTCAATATTTGAAAATTTCCAACAACGCAGCCTCTTTAGCAAAGTTATGATCTGGTTGGATTGACGCTTGGGAGCATTTTAAAGACCTCATTGTATAATTGGAAAAGAAACGATATAATAAGAAAAGAAAAAGCAAGGAGCGCCTTATGAAAAACTTCATCAGAAACTGGAATTTTAAAAAGCAAATGGTAGCGGAATCCATGTTCTATAGCTCGGTGGCATTGATTGGCAACGCCTTTTTTGAAAAAAAATCCGGCGGGGCGGAAAAACTTCTCAATCCGGTAAAAGCCTGCGTAGATATGCCGAAAAGACAAAAATGCTTTAATCTCATTCTGTTTGGATGTTTTGTTGCGGATATGACGGCAAGCTGTTTTCTTTTGAAGTATATGAAAAAGATTGTAAAGTAAAATCGGCGTAAAGTCCCCAGACAGACCTTTGCTCTCTGTCCGGGCAAGGGTGTTTTTTTGCTTGTTTCTTTTCACTGTCCGGTTTTTTGAATTTTTATAGACTACTGAGGTAGAAGATGCTGGGTTACGTTGTACCGGACAAGCCGGAACTGAAAATCAGAGAATTTGAACTGTATTCCGGATACTACTGCGGTATTTGCAAGTCCGTAAAAGAAAGATACGGTCAGGTGCCCCGACTGGTTTTGAATTATGACTCGGTATTTCTTTCTTTGGTTTTGGGAGCGCTTTGCTCACCTCTTGAGAATATCAGACTGGAACGGTGTCCCGTACATCCTCTCAAAAAGCGGGTTATAGTATACAATGAGCCTGCTGTGGATTATGCTGCGGATATGATGCTGTTGCTGGCGTATTTTAAACTTTCCGACGACAAACGGGATGAAGGTGGGGTCCTTCCGGCAGCGGGGCTCCTTATGTTGAAAAGGACCTACAAAAAATTAATGAAAAAGCATGGTGAAAAATGTATAATGATTCAGAGAATGCTGGACGAATTGGCAATTCTTGAAGAACAGAAATGTCCTTCTCTGGATCAAACAGCTGAACCCTTTGCAAAATTGATGGAGGAGGTCTTCGCTGCAGAACCTCTCACAGATGAAAGGGAAACGCTGGAACTGCTTCGCAAGATAGGCTACCATACGGGGAAATGGATTTACCTTATGGATGCCTACGACGATCTTGAAGAGAACGCGAAAAATGGCACCTACAATCCGCTCCTGGCCCAATGGGGATATGAATCCGGTGGTGAGGAAATGAGCCGATTTCGAAACAGGATAAAGGAACGGGTGGAGTTCAATTTATTGTATTATCTGTCGGAGCTGTCGAAAGCCTGGGACAGTCTGAAAGTGGAGAGGAACCGGGAATTAACGGAAAACATCATCTATAAAGGATTGCTCAGAAGGACAGAGGAAATACTCAAGAAAGGATTAACAGAAGATGCAAAACCCCTATGAAGTATTGGGAATCAAAGAAGGCGCCAGTGTAGAGGAAATCCGTGCTGCCTACAGGGAGCAGGTCAAGAAATACCATCCGGACCGCCATCAGGACAATCCCCTGTACGAATTGGCCGAAGAAAAGCTTCAGGAGATTAATGAAGCTTATGAATATCTGATGAAGAACGGTGGTTATGCGGGGAGCAACTCCGGATATTCAAAAGGGAATTACAATCGAAGCGAATCGGGACAAAATCAGGAATTTCGTCAGGTACGGATTGACATCGACCGTGGGAATTACAGCGCCGCAGAGGCTGCCTTAAACCGCAGCGGCAACAGAAACGCGGAGTGGTTCTTCTTGAGGGGAATGCTATCTCTGCGCAAAGGCTGGTACGACGATGCGGTCACCAACCTACAGACCGCTGTCAGCATGGACCCGAACAATGTGGAATACAGAACTGCGATGAACAATATGGTACAGGCAACGGGGGGCTACCGAACGAATGCCTATGGCCGGGGTTACAGCAATTCCAATGATGAGCTGTGCAGAATGCTCCAATGCTATTGCTGTGCCGATATGCTCTGCGACTGCATCTAAACCGGCTACGGGGACAGACCCTTTGTCAGGTTTTCCTGACAAAGGGTCTGTCCCCGTGGCTGGAAAACCTGACAAAGGGTCTGTCCCCGTGGCAGGGGGAAGGGAGAAATCGGTATGCAACAGAGCATGAAAACAAAGACAGCTGCCTTGGGAGGTATCCTGCTGGCGCTTTCAACAGCCACCCTCTTTTTAGCAGGTGTAATCCCCGGGGTGGAACTGACCCTGTACGCCGTTAGTTCCGTCTATACGGCCGTCATGGTTTTGGAGACCAATGGCAAGGGCGGGGGTCTTTTCTACATAGCTTCCGGATTGATGGCGTTGATCATACTCCCAAATAAGGCTGCAGTCCTACCTTATCTGTTTTTTTTCGGAATCTACGGCATCGTGAAATACTATATTGAAAAAATCGGGAAGCAGCCTGTGGAAATCTGTCTCAAACTGCTGTTTTTTAACCTGAGCATAGGAACGGGAATCCTGCTGTTTCGTACTCTGTTTTTGGCTAATTTCCAGCTTCCGGACTATGGGAACTACCTGCTGGCTCTGGGTGCAGAGCTGCTGTTTCTACTGTATGATTATATTTTTACCCTGCTTATCGTTTTTTACAAAAGGCGTTTTCCAAGGCATTCTTGAGTCTTTTCGCATATTTTCCGGACTTGTCTCATAAGGATAGACAAATACGGAAACGAAGAGAGGGCTTGGGAATGAACAGAAGGAAATATAGTGGTGGCAGGGGTTCTTTAGGCAAGGGGCTTATGACTTTTGTCCTGGTGATGATTCTTGCGGTAGCGGCAGGCTATGTACTTACCGAATATGTGATTACCCCGTACTTCCTGGGAACGGACCGGGAGGAACCTACGGGAGAAAACCCTGTAGAAGAGGGATCAAACACCTCTTCCATCTTGGTTGATCAACAAGAGATTGCATCGGAAGGGGAAACCCAGTCCCAAGCCGTTTCAGATCCGGAGTCCCCGCCGCAAATGGAGGGAGAAGATAGCATCCTCCGGGAAGGAGCCGTTTTCTATTGCATACAGTTTGGCAGCTTCAGTCAACGAGCCGGCGCGGAAACTATGGCTTCAAACCTTGAAAGTTCCGGCATCCCTGTGGCTATTATAGAAAAAGACGGAGCCTATAAGCTGATTGGCACACCGCATATCACAAAGGAAGAAGCTGAAAAATCAATGGAAATGGCAAAGGCAGCCGCCGGCAGCGATTTATTTATTACAAAAGTGGAGGTGCGGTTACAATGATACCCTTATCCACCGGGATGAGGCCGGAAAATCTGGATCAATTTGTAGGACAAGGTCATTTCATGTATGAAGGATCCCTGCTCTACAACGCGATTAAGAATAAAACCTTTGATTCCGCCATCTTCTTCGGCCCTTCGGGAACGGGGAAAACCACTTTGGCCAGGTTAATTGCCCAGGAGATGGATTCGGACTTTTTTGAAATCAATGCATCAGTCACAGGAGTAAAAGAACTCAAAGAAATCCTGGAAAAAGCGAAAAACGGTTTTTTTAGCCTAAAAAAGGAAAAGACCTACCTCTACGTCGATGAATTTCACAGATGGAACAAGCTGCAGCAGGATTCTCTGCTAAAAGCCCTAGAAGAGGGAGTGGTCCGCTTTATTGGCAGCACAACAGAAAACCCTTATTTTGCGGTGAACAATGCAGTACTCAGCAGGGTGCGGTCAATTTATGAATTTAAGAAACTGGATAGGGAGGATATCCTGAAAATCCTCCAAAGCGCTCTGAAAAACACGGAACGAGGTCTTGGGAAAAGATCTCTGAAATGGGAGGAGGAGGCACTGTATGCCCTTGCAGACCTCTCTGCCGGCGATGCAAGAATCGCTCTTGACACTCTGGGTTTTATTGCGGACAACCTGAAAGTCGGCGGTACCGTTGATCTTTCCATGGTGGGTGAGGCCATGCAGAGACAAACCACTTTTTACGACCGAAAAGAGGACAAGTTCAACCTGTTGTCGGCACTGCAGAAATCTATCCGGGGCAGTGATCCAGATGCCTCTGTTCACTATCTGGCCAGACTCATAGACGGAGGTGCTGACCTGATCATGATCGGACGAAGGCTTCTGGTCATCGCCAGCGAAGATGTGGGGTTGGCATATCCTCAGGCCATTTCCATCGTGACGTCGTGCGTCCAGGCTTCTCAGATGACCGGGCTGCCGGAAGCCAGGATAATATTGGCGCAGGCAGTCATTTTGCTAGCCTCCTGTCCAAAATCCAATTCGGCCATTTCCGCCATAGACAAGGCAATGGGAGACCTGCAGAAGAAAAACATAGATGATGTTCCGTTACACCTGAAGGACAGCCATTACGGCGGCGCGGCAAAGAGGGGAATCGGTGTGGATTATAAATACCCCCATGCCTATGGCGGTTATGTGAAACAGCAGTATTTGCCGGACAATCTCCACAAGGCCCGTGTCAGATATTATGAGCCTACGGAAAATGGAAAAGAAGGAGCGTTCAAAAGATTCTTGGAGAGCATAAGAGGAAAAGATGGAGATTAAGAGAGCAGAGCATTCCGGCTTTTGTTTCGGTGTCCGGGAAGCCATACGCAAAACAGAAGAACTCATAGAAAGCAGCAAGGATACCCCCATTTATACTTGTGGCCCTCTGATTCACAATAAAAGTGTGACTGAAGATCTGCAAAACCGAGGTGTGAAAATTGCAGAAACCCTTTCGGATGTGATTCCTGGGTCAACTGTTGTAGTCCGTTCCCACGGAGAACCGGAGTCATTTTACATAGAGGCCTCAAACCTTAATATCAACCTAATTGATGCCACATGTCCCTTTGTGTCAAAAATTCACAAGCTAGTAAAGGCGGCGCGGCAAGAGGGTAGAAACGTTGTGGTCATCGGTGACGCAAACCATCCGGAAGTAAAAGGAATCGTAGGTTGGGCAGGTGAGAACTGTAATGTGATTAACAGCATGGAAGAAGCAGCGGAAATCCGGGAAGATCATATCACCCTGGTGGCACAGACCACGATAACCGGTTCTCTTTGGGACCGGATAGCCGATTATCTTATGGAAGTGAAAAAAGATGTGATTCCCTTGCGGACCATTTGTAATGCTACCGATGAACGGCAAAAAAGCTGTGAAAAAATTGCCCGAGAATCAGATATTATGATTGTAATAGGAGATCCGAAGAGCGCAAATACGAGAAAATTATTCGAAATCGCTCAAAAGAACTGTAAAAAAACCTTTTTTGCGGAAAATAAAAACGATTTGCCATTGAAAGAAATCGAAATATGCGATAGAATAGGTGTTGCGGCAGGAGCGTCAACCCCTGAACGCATCATTAAGGAGGTTATTTCCACTATGAGTGAAGCTATCACTGAGATGAAAGAAATGCAGACTGCAGAGGCGGGCGACAACCCCGTAGTCGAAGAGACCGTTGTTGAGTCACCTGTTACAGAAGCTGCGCCCGAAGAGGTTTCTCTAGATGAGACACCTGTTGCAGAGGCGGAAGAAGCGCCAATAACAGAAGCGACAGAGGAAGATGAAACCCAGGAAGAGGAATCCAATCTTATGGATGACTATATGGATCAGATCGACAAGCAGATGATTTTGCCCAACAGAGGAGAAATCATCGACGGCGAAGTTGTCCATGTAACCAACCGTGAAATCGTGGTGAACTTGGGCTGCAAAAAAGACGGAATCATTCCGAAGGATGAAGTGGTTCTGGAAGACGGTCAGGAATTGACGGACGCTTACAAAGCAGGCGACAGTATCCAGGCCAAGGTCATCAAGACAGATGACGGAGAAGGAAACATCCTCCTATCGAAGAGAAAACTAGAGATAAATGAGCATTGGGACGAAATCACGGAAGCCCTTGACAACAGGACAGTGGTCAATGCCAAAGTGGTCAAAGAAGTCAAAGGCGGTGTGATTGCCGTATATAAAGAAGTGTCCGGCTTCATTCCCATGTCTCAGCTTTCTGATAAATATGTAGAAAAAGCAGACGAATTTGTGGGGAAAGTTCTCCCCGTTAAAGTTAGCAGAGTCGATCAGAAAAGAAATAAGGCAGTATTCTCCCACAAGGCGTACTTAGCGGAAGAAAAGCAAAAGAGAGTTCAGGAAATCTGGAATGCTCTTGATGTAGGCGATGTTGTAGAAGGTACCGTGATGAGATTCACCGACTACGGGGCATTCGTAGACATCGGCGGGTTGGACGGTCTGCTTCACATCTCGGAAATTTCTTGGGGCAAACTGAAGCATCCGCAAGAAGCTCTTAAGATCGGCGAGAGGATTGACGTGAAAATCCTTTCCATGAACACGGATAAGGGTAAGATTTCCCTGGGACTCAAACAAACGCAGCCGGAGCCATGGTCCGTTATCGACAGCAAATATACCCCCGGACAGGTTATTTCTGGTAATGTGGTTCAAATCAAAGAATATGGAGCTTTTGTTGAACTGGAGCCCGGTCTTGACGGGTTGGTCCACATCTCGGAAATCGCACATAAGCGCGTAACCAACATTGCCGACGAGCTTTCAATCGGACAGATGGTGCAGGCTAAAATCCTTGACATCGACAGAGAGAGAAGGCGGATCAGCCTTTCTATCAAGGAAACCATCGAACCCTCACTGATGGAAGAAGAAGATTCCGCACCTTCGCTGAAGGAAAAGCTGGAGGAGATGGCTGACAAGGCTGAAGATATGCTGGAAAAAGCAGCCGATAAAGCCAAGGAAATCTTAGATGACGCAAAAGAGAAAGCAGAAGATCTGAAAGAAAAAGCCGAGGATGTAGCGGAGGCCATTTCCGATAAAGCGGAAGAAATCGTTGAAGAAATCAAAGAAAAGATAGAAGACTAGTTCTTCCTATCATGAGCAAACATGGCAAAGGGGTCGTGCCCACTAAAGGGTACGGCCCATTTTTCTGCAGTGAATGTAGGAAAGCGAAAAACAGACAGTACACATTAGCGCCAGGTGATCGGGCAGATTATACCACAGACTGGGAAATGAGTTCCTCGGCGTTCTTCAAAGTTGTCTCCGTAACATGGAGTCCTCCCAGCATACGGGCGATCTCATAGATTTTTTCTGAGGAGGACAGAGGCTTAACAAGGGTTACGGACCTCCCTTCGGATTCTTCTTTACTGATTTGATAATGGTGGTCTGAAAATGCCGCAATCTGGGGCAGATGAGTTATGCAGATGACTTGGTGGTTCCCGGAGATCTCCTTCATTTTTTTCCCGACGATGCTTGCGGTGACCCCACTGATGCCGCTGTCAATCTCGTCGAAAATAAGGGTGGGAATCTTGTCCGTATCGCCCAGTATGGATTTAAACGCCAGCATGATTCTGGAAATCTCTCCACCGGAAGCGATCTTACTCAGAGGTTTGGGCTGCTCTCCCTTGTTGGTAACGATAAGGAATTCCACCTGATCCCAGCCCATTTCTGTGTACTTTGGTTTGTCCGGACTCCCCAGTGGTGTGATAGACACTGTGAGATGGGTGCTTTGGAAATTCAAGTCCGCAAGTTCCCTTGCCATATCCCTTTCCATTTTCTCGGCTGCTTTCATGCGAAGTTCTGTAAGATCCTCACAGGCGGATCGCAGTTGTGTTTCGCATTCCTTCATTTGCTTTTCCAGGCTCTCCAGTCGTTGATCGAAATTCTCCATGAGGGCCAGCTTTTCTTCTAATTCCAGCCTGTAGGAAAGGACCCTTTCGAGGGTGCCTCCGTATTTTTTCTTCAACCGATCAAGCAAATCCATGCGTTCCATAGTATCATTGATGGCTTCCGGCGAAAAGGTGATAGAGTCTTTCGCTCTGCGAAGCTCTGTTTGCAGGTCTTCCAGCTTATAGCAGCATTCTGAGAGCGTCTCCGCAAAATATGCATATTCCCCGGAAAAATTCTTGATTTCATCCAGGAGGATCGCACTTTTTCCCAGACTGTCCCGAGAAGAATCCGCCTGTTCAAAGAGGAGCTCATAAACCCGTGATAAAGTGGAATACAAGGTTTCGCTGTTGGAGAGCAAAAGTAGCTGTTCCGCCAGGGTTTCGTCCTCCCCCGCAACTGGTTTTGCGCTGTTGATCTCCGATAATTCATATTGCATAAAATCTCTGTTACGTAAAGTTTCCGCCTTCGTATCGGCAATCTGGTTCCGCTCAGCGTAAAGCCTGGTATACTCCTGATAGAAAAGGGCCGCTTTTTCCTTTGCCGGGCAGATGAATTTTCTGTCGTAGTTATCCAACAAGAAAATGTGAGATTCCGGATCCAACAGAGATTGATGATCGTATTGACCGTGAATGTCGGCTATTTTTTTACAGAAGCTGCTAAGAAACGTGAGGGATACCAGTGTTCCGTTAACGCGGCAGAGGCTTTTACCGCCGGCAAAAATCTCCCGCTGAATATAAACGGTGGATTCCTCTCCAAAACCATTATCCGAAAGCAGGGAAAGAGCAGCAGGATCCTCCAGTTCTGCAACAAGCTGGATTATGGCTTTGTCTTGGCCGGACCGCACATAAGTGGTGTCGGCCCTGCTCCCCAGAGCCATGCTAACGGCTTCAATTATGATTGATTTTCCTGCTCCCGTCTCCCCCGTGAGAACATGAAGGCCTCGCTGAAAGTCGAGGCTGATATTTTGAATGATTGCAAAATCTTTTATGGAGATATGGGTAATCATGAATTCACCTCGATGGGAGACGGATCATTTCAATATATCGCGAAAGCGTCGGACAAGGTCAGGGACATTTGCAGGGTCGTCAACCACCAAGAGCAGGGTGTTGTCTCCTGCCACAGAACCCACCACATGATTCATATTCATGGTGTCGATGGCTTCTCCCGCTGCATTGGCGCAGCCGGAAAGGGTTTTAATGACGATGATGTTTCCTGAAGAATCCACGGCTTTGATCGTTTCTTGGAAGATTGTAACAAAGCGTTCGGAGGGAAGCTGCTCGGCTACCGCACTTACCGAGTACTTGTAGCGCCCGGACGGAGCAAGCGTTTTTACCAGCTGAAGTTCCTTGATATCCCGGGAAACAGTAGCCTGAGTGGCTTGATAACCGGCTTTTTTCAATAAGGATACCAGCTTGTCCTGGGTCTCTATTTCATGGGAATTGATAAGATCTAAAATCTTGTTTTGCCTTGCGTATCTCATGATATCCTCCGTGTAAACAGTATTCCGCACTGCCTGAAATAAAGAATGGCCATGAATATTTATAAATTTCAATTTGTTTACATTATAGCACAGGAATCTTGGATAGAAAAGGTTATTATGTTATAATCAACAGAGTTGTGGCCTATAGCCGGCGTTTGTCGGAAGCGTGGGCGGACAGGAGTTAAGAATGAGGATATTAGGCATAGACCCGGG
>CAYOYO010000076.1:0-5089 GCA_964408195.1 uncultured Oscillospiraceae bacterium
CTTTTTTCCTTAATAGTAAAGGTTTTGAGGGAATTTGTTCACAATTTTTCATGGCTCTTTTCGGCAAAAAAAAGAGCCTTCCTATATATATTGCACCGGGCCGGTCAGCTAACCATTTTAACCGAGATAGGAGGAAATGGTTAGCATATTGGCAGAACTTCTCTTAGTGGGAAAAGGTTAGATGTCGTGGATCAGGTTGTTGAGCCACTTCTTTGAATGGAAGCGGCGGCGGCATAAAAGACTCTTGCCGAATTCCTCCGCCTGAGCCATCATGACGATCAAATACACCGGCAGATCTGTAAAAAATACACCGAAAAACACAAGCGGCACGCCAATTCCCCAGACGCAGCCCACCTCAACGAACATTGCAAATCTGGTGTCCCCGCCGCAGCGCAGGGTTCCGACGATATTCAGGCCTCCGTAAACTTTAAGCCACATCATACAGCCATAGATAGCCAGGACCCACAGCATATAATATCGGCCTTCCTCCGTAAAGTTGAACAGGGTTACGATGAACCGGGAGCTGATAATCAGCAGCCCCCCGGATATGAGCCCCACGATGATGCCGATGCGGAGCAAGCGCTTTGCCAAGGCGAAGGCATAATCCATCTGCCCCATGCCGATTCGCTGGCCCACCAAAATCAGCAGAGCATCTCCTAGGCTGAAAATGGCCAAGATAAAAAGCTGATTTATTGTGTTACTTGCCTGAATGGACGCATATTCCGTAATCCCCATCCTCCCGTAAAAGGCGTTGTAGGTTGCCATCCCAAGGCTCCACATAGTCTCGTTGACGGTGACGGGAAGAGCGCTGGCCAGCACTTTTGCTACCAGGACCTTCCGCCAGGAAAAGAATTCTTTTACGGAACCTGCCAGAATGTTTCCCTTTCCGAAGATCACAAAGAGAACCAGGATCAGCTCCAGCGCCCTTGCCGTGAGAATCGCCGTAGCTGCGCCCATAATGCCCATCGCCGGCAAGCCGAACTTTCCGAAAATCAGCAGATATGCCAGTAGCGTGTTGGTAGAAAAAACGACTATGCTTATGTACAGCGGAATCTTTGTCTGCTGGGTAGAGCGCAGAGCCGCGGTACAAGGTACCGTTATGGAAACCGTAAGGAAGCAGAAAGAGAATCGGCGGAGAAAGCCGGCTCCCATTTCAATGGCCTCCGGGATATCCGTAAACAACCGCAGCACCATCTCGGGAAAGAACATAGCGGCAACAAAGAATACCGTGCCGATGCCAAAGCAAAAGGTCACCGCAAAGCCAAGCACCTTCCTGATATTCGACAGGTCTTTGACCCCCCAGAATTGGGACATGAAGGCGGACGCGCCGCTGGAAAAGCCGAAGAGCACACCCCAGTGGATAAAAAAGAGCTGGGTGGACAGGCCTACCGATGCCAGCTCCACCTCTCCCAAACTTCCCACCATGAGGGTGTCAATGAGGTTCAGTGAGGAGGCTATCAGGCTTTGCAGCGCAATGGGGAGGGCCACCCGACGCAGGGTTTTGTACAATTTCTTGGTATCTATTATGATTGGCTGCCCATCTGCCGGCAGCCTTGATGGTTCAGTATTCCGTTTACCGATCAAGTTTATTTTTCCTATCTGCTATTTATTTTGCATTGGGAGCCGACCGGCCATGGGGACAGACCCTTTGTCTGGAAAACCAGACAAAGGGCCTGTCCCCATGGCTGGTTATAGATTTTTAATGATATCTGTGATTCTTTGGCAAGCCTTGCCGTCGCCGTATGGATTCACCGCTTTGGCCATGGTTTCGTAGGTGCTCCGATCCGTCAACAGCTCTTTGGCCATAGAGTATATGGTCTCCCTCTCCACCCCTGCAAGCTTTACGGTGCCAGCCTCTACCGCCTCGGGCCTCTCTGTTTCCCGCCTGACTACCAGTACGGGTTTACCCAGAGCCGGAGCCTCTTCCTGCATGCCGCCGGAATCGGTTATGATGAAATGGGATTTGGCCATCAGGTTGACAAAAGGCTGGTACTGCAAGGGTTGGATCAGGTGAACCCGTTCCGTTCCCCCCAGCACGGCGTCGGCAGCCGCCCGGACTTTCGGATTCAAATGAACCGGATAGACGATCTCTACATCGTCGAATTCCCGGGCAATATCCCGTACGGCGCTGAAGATGTTTACCATGTTCTCCCCCAGGTTTTCCCGACGGTGGCAGGTAACGGTGATGACTCTGCGGCGGCGGAAGTCAATCCGGGCTAGGGTTTCCTCTTCAAATTCATAAGGCTTCTCCGCAACGGTGAGCAGAGCGTCAATGACCGTATTCCCCGTTACGAATATTTTCTCATCCGGGATCCGCTCCTCCAATAGATTCCTGCGGTTTCGCTCTGTGGGAGCAAAATGAAGTTCTGCCATATGTCCGGTAAGTATGCGGTTCATTTCCTCCGGATAGGGGGAATATTTGTCGTAGGTACGAAGGCCCGCTTCTACATGGCCCACGGAAATTTTCTGATAGAATGCAGCAAGAGCCGACGCAAAGGTGGTAGTGGTGTCGCCGTGAACCAGGACCAGGTCCGGCTGAACTTCCGTCAGCACCTTTTCCATTCCAAGAAGTACGTTGGTGCTGATCTGGCTCACGCTTTGGTTGGGTTTCATCACGTTGAGGTCGAAGTCGGGAGTCAGTTCAAAAAGCGAAAGAACCTGGTCCAGCATCTCTCTGTGCTGGGCGGTGACGCAGACTATGGATTCCAGTCCGGGCTCCTTTTCCAATTGCCGAACCAAGGGAGCCATTTTAATGGCTTCCGGTCTTGTTCCGAATACGGTCAATATCTTCATTCCGTTACCTCTTTGTCTTTTTCTTTATTCCTTGCACCCGCATCGTCGCCCTCTGGGACCTTTTCTTTGAAGGGCTTGCCAAACCCCCGATCCTTCATAAACACATAAATCAGCGTGGCAGCAATAGCCATGAGAAGCAGCGCATCTAAAAAGAGATCCCGGCTAATGAGAATCGCAGCCACTCCCATGATTCCGCTGATGCAATAGAGGGTCAGCACCGTCCGTTTCTGCCCCATTCCCACGTTCATAATCCGATGATGGAGATGGCCTTTGTCCGCCTCCATGATGGGCCTGCCATTCTTCACCCGCCTGAGGATTGCAAGGGCCGTGTCCAGAATGGGCAGCGCCAGCACGAAAAGGGGCAGAATGGTGGCAACCACCGTTGCGCTCTTCATAGGGCTCATGACGGAAATGGAGGCAATCATGAATCCCAGATACAGGGCCCCCCCGTCCCCCATAAAAATCTTGGCTGGATGAAAGTTCCAGGGCAGGAACCCTAGACATGCCCCCGCTAACGCCATGAAGGCCATAGAAATTTCATATCGTCCATGGATATAGGCGATGTAGGCGATGGCAATGTTTGCAATGAAGGAGACCCCGGCCGCCAGACCGTCAAGGCCATCGATGAGATTTATGGTATTGGTGATGCCTACGATCCACAGCACTGTAACAATGAGGCTTAAAATCCAGGGGAATTCAATCATCCCCTCGCCGAAAGGGTCACTGATAAAGGATATCCTCACAGAAGCAGCAAAAAGAATACAGGCGCACAAGACCTGACCTGCCAGTTTCAGCTTTGCGGGTAAACCCCGGATATCGTCAACGATGCCCATGATTAGGATCAAGGTAGCGCCGATGATGATGCCTGTCATCCGCTGGTCCGTGGACCCGGGAAGGAAGAAAGCAAGGCTGGCCATGCTTCCCAAATAAATGGCAATCCCTCCAAACCGGGGCATGGTCTTTGTGTGCATCCGCCTGTCATCTTTGGGTATGTCAACAGCTCCGATTTTCGGGGCGACTTTTATTGCCAAAGGGGTACATGCAAAAGCAATGAGGAACGCTACTGCAAAAATTACGAAGATTGAAGATATCATTTGCTCTCTCTTTCCAAAACCTCGACTTTCAAACCTGCCTCATCCAGCATTTCCAGTGCCAATTGGTCGGGATAGCCCTCTTTTATGACGATGCGGCGAATGCCGGCGTTGATAATCATCTTTGCGCAGATGACGCAGGGTTGGTTGGTGCAGTAGAGGGTTCCCCCCGCGATGCTTTGCCCCAGGTGGGCTGCCTGTATGATGGCATTTTGCTCGGCATGGAGGCCCCGGCAAAGTTCGTGACGCTGTCCCGAAGGAACCTTAAGCTGCTCCCGCAGACATCCCCGCTCTTCGCAGTGCTGAATCCCTGTGGGGACGCCGTTATATCCGGTGGCCATGATACGGTTGTCCTTGACGATGACGGCTCCTACGGTACGCCTTGTGCAGGTTGAACGCTTCTCGGCCACCTCGGCCATCTGCATGAAATATTCATCCCATTGGGGTCGGTTCATCTTCTGGTTCCTCCTTTTGTTCGTCAGGAAACACAATGGTTGGACAGAAATTATGATGGGAAAGTTCCATTCTGAAAACCTGACAAGGGGACAGACCCCATGGCCGGTTTTCCTGACAAGGGGTCTGTCCCCTTGTCAGGTTTTACCCTTTGAATATGCTGTTGGCGGCCCGCACCGTATCCATAGCATCCTTGCAATAATAATCCGCGCCGATGGCTGCAGCGTATTCCGCATTGAGTACAGCGCCACCCACTGCCACCTTGCAGCGGAGCCCCGCTTCACGCAAAGCCTTAATAGTCGCTTCCATATTGACCACAGTGGTAGTCATCAGGGCGGACAGCCCCACCAGTTCTATTCTTTCCCTTTTTGCGGTATCCACTATGAAATTGATATCTGTATCCTTGCCCAGATCCAGCACTTCATAACCGTAGTTTTCAAGCAGCACCTTCACGATGTTTTTACCGATATCGTGGATGTCACCTTTCACCGTGGCCAAAATGATCCTGCCGTAGCTGATGGTCTCCCCTCCTGCGGCCATTTCCTGTTTCAACACATCAAAGGCAAACTTCACCGCATCGGCAGACTGAATGAGCTGAGGCAGAAACTTTTCTCCCGTTTCATATTCTTGTCCCACAATTTCAAGTGCCGGGATAATAACGGTTTCAACAATTTGCAAAGGTTTACGGTATTTCAACAGTTCCCGGGTAGCCTTTGCCGACCGGTCCTGGTAACCGCTCCGAATGATTTCCG
>CAYOYO010000076.1:5189-6684 GCA_964408195.1 uncultured Oscillospiraceae bacterium
ATGTAATCCCGCGAATCTGCGTCTTTGCAGGCCAGAGTCTCAAAGGCATAAATGGTGTCCATATATTCCCCTACCAGGGGATCGGTTATGGGTGCGTCAAGACCGGCTTCCAGCGCCATGGCCAGAAAAGTGCGATTGAGAAGTTTGCGCTCGGGCAACCCAAAAGAAACATTGCTGGCCCCCAGAGTGGTTTTGACTCCAAACCGCGCTTTGACCCGTCGTATGGCTTCCAGAGTATCTCTGCCCGCATCCTGTTTGGCGGAAACCGTCAATGTAAGGCAGTCAACCAATATCCGTTCTCTGCCGATGCCGTATTTCTCGGCTTCACGGATAATCCGCTCTGCGATTGCTACCCGTTCTTCTGCGTTCTTTGGCAGACCCTTTTCGTCCAAAGTCAAGGCGATGACGCAGGTCCCGTATTTTTTGACAATGGGGAAAATGGCGTCCATCACCTCTTGCTTTCCGTTGACGGAATTGATGATAGGTCGGCCGTTATAAAGTCGAACTGCCGCTTCGATTACCCTCGGATCGGAGCTGTCAATCTGCAGGGGCGCATCGGTTACTGCAGATACTCGTCTTACCGCTTCGCACATAGCCGCTTCTTCATCGATGCCGGGCAGGCCCACATTGATGTCCAGAACTTCCGCGCCGGCTTTTACCTGGAGGATTGCTTCGTTTTCGATATAATTATAGTCGCCGGTTGTCAGGGCTTCTCTGAGCAGCTTCTTGCCCGTGGGGTTAATCCGTTCACCGATGACCCGGATCCGCCGATCCAGGACCACGGTCTTGGTGGCGGAGCTAACAGCCGTGCATGGATGATGGGCCGCCAAGATTCCAAACATAGTCTCATCGCCTATTAACTTTACGCGATTCTTCAGTTCTTCAATATATTCCGGCGTTGTGCCGCAACAGCCTCCCACTACGGATACGCCCGCTCGAAGCATCTGCTCCATGGCGTCACCATATGCTTTTACACCCACGTTATAGATGGTCTGCCCCTCTGCCATTTCCGGGAGCCCCGCATTGGGCTGAACCATAACCGGGAGCCTGGAGTATTTTAATATTTCTTCCACAATGGGAATCATCTGATGCGGTCCCAAGGAACAGTTTACTCCCAGGGCGTCGATTCCCAGGTCCTGCAGAGTAGCGACCGCTGTAAGGGGATCCGTTCCCATAAGCATACGGCCGTTTTCCTGGAAGGTAACGGTGCAAAATAAGGGCAGGTCCGTCAATTCTCTTGCGGTGATGACGGCGGCTTTCAGTTCGTAAAGGTCACTTTGGGTTTCAATGAGAATCAGGTCCGCGCCCGCTTTGATTCCTGCCCGGATCTGTTCCCGGTATAAGTCGCAGGCCTCTTCAAACCCCAAGTCTCCGGCAGGCTCCATGAGCTTGCCCACAGGGCCCAGGGACAGAGCCACATATCTCTTCCCATTGGATCTGTCAAAATGAGACATCTCTTGATCCGATTTATCCTGATTGAATCTCCCCTGATCCG
>CAYOYO010000076.1:6784-9251 GCA_964408195.1 uncultured Oscillospiraceae bacterium
CCTGATCCGATCTCTCGTAATTCGATTGATACTCGTCCACCGCTTCCCGAGCCAGACCCACCGCTTCCGTAATAATCTGCTCAACAGTGTAACCAGAGCCCTCCACCTTAGGGCGATTTGCCCCG
Organism: uncultured Oscillospiraceae bacterium; assembly: GCA_964408195.1. Lineage (GTDB taxonomy): Bacteria > Bacillota > Clostridia > Peptostreptococcales > Anaerovoracaceae > UBA1426. The sequence continues at coordinate 6,910 of CAYOYO010000076.1, forward strand.
AAGGTGTTTGTGCTGATGATTTGGCTACCTGCAGACAGATACTGGTGGTAGATATCCTTCAGGATTTCCGGATGGGTGAAATTAAAAAGTTCCGGAAGCTGACCGGTGGGCAAGCCATACTTTTGCAGCATGGTTCCCATGGCTCCGTCAAAAATCAGTATTCCGCTGTTCAATAATTGGCGTATATCCATAGATAGTCCTCCGAATGTATAATTTTATCACAGCAGAATGCTGAATACAAGCAGGGGACCGTTTCAAGGCAACCGCAAGGACCGTTTCAAGGCAACCACCAGTCACGGGGCAGACCCTTTGTCTGGTTTTAGTCGGGCCTCAGCCCTGCAGCTGTCTGATATGTTCGATGTTGCCCATGATCCGCTTGGCCGTTTCCGGTTTGTTCATGGTGTAAAGATGGATGCCCCGTATTCCCCAAGCCATCAGGTCGATAATCTGCTCAATGGCATAGGCCTCTCCGGCTTCCTTTAATGCCTGCGGGTTGTCTTCATAGCGGTCCAATATGCGGCGGAATTTTGGCGGTATGGCACAGCCGGATAGCTTTGTGATTCTGAGGATCTGGTTTTTGTTCAGTACGGGCATAATGCCTGCAGAAACAGGAATTGTTACTCCGGCCAGATCGATTTCCTCCATGAAGCGATAGAACAATTCATTATCGAAGAAAAGCTGTGTGATTAGAAAATCAACACCCCGATCCACTTTCTCCTTCAGATATTTAATATCCTTTACTTTGTTGTCACAGTCTATATGCTTTTCAGGATAGCAGGCGGCGCCGATGCTGAAGCTACCTTCCGCTTTTGCCTCCCTGACCAGATCGCAGGCGTGCTCGTACTGCAAGGGGTTGGGAAAATCGAAATCCGGGTCTTCCGGAATATCCCCCCGGAGCGCCAAGACGTTTTCGATATTGTTCGCCCTCATTTCGTCAAAGGTCCTTCGGATGTCCTCTTTCGTTGCAGATATGCAGGTCAAATGAGCGAGGCTTTCAATGCCGTAATCATTCTTGATTTTCGATGCAATCTCGACGGTTCTGTCCTTTGCCTTGCCGCCGGCGCCGTAGGTGACGCTGATGAAGTCGGGCTTGATGTCAGAAAGTGCATCCAAAGTCTCATAAATCGTCTCTACGGGAGAGGTGAGTTTCGGGGGGAATATCTCCAGGGACATTACCGTCTTCTTCACTTCAAACAGTTCTTTGATTTTCATCTTTAAAGCTCCTCTTCGTTGAAATATACTTCTGCCAGATAAAGCCCGCCCGGAGGCGCCGTGTGGCCTGCATGCGTTCTGTCTCTGCCCCGAATGATCGCTTTAATCTCATCCGGGTCTCTTTTGCCCATTCCTACTTCTGCCAAGGTTCCCACAATAATTCGAACCATATTGTAGAGGAATCCGTTCCCTATAATTTCAAAGGTCAGCATACCGGCCCCCGGGGAATCCAATCTGTCTTCGGCCTCATAGCGAACCGTTGGCGGGGACTCCCATCGGTCCGCTAGCAGGGATTCCCGCTTCCATTTCGCACTGTAAATCGTCCTGACAGTGGATTTGGGTTCCTTTCCGCCGGCGGCCAGAAAGCAACGAAAATCCTGCTCGCCCACCAGATAAGCCGCAGCCCGCTCCATAGCGACCAAGTCCAAAGGCCTTTCTACCTGATAACAATAATTGCGCTGCATGATGTCCGGTTGTGGGGCACTGCGTATTTTATAGATATACTTTTTCCCCTTAGCATCGAAGCGGGGATGAAACTCTGTGGCTGCCTCAACGGCCTCACGTATTCTCACATCTCCTACCGCATAGGGGCCGCCGCCGGCCAGCAGGTGATTGGCGGCTTTTGGAATTCTCTCAATGGGAATCCCGAATTCTCCGTGAAAAGCAGCCCGCTGTCCGTAGGCATGAACACCGGTATCGGTACGACTTGTGCCCTGCAGCGTGATCTCCTGCCTGCAAAGTTGTGAAAGCACTCGCTCCAACTCTCCCTGGACCGTTCGCTTACCCGGTTGCCGCTGCCATCCGGAAAAATCCGTGCCATCGTATTCTACTGTCAACAAACAATTTTTCATGGGGGTATTATAACACAAAATATGTGGTGTTTTGTGTTATACGATAGATTTCACAAAATCAGAGATTTTGGAAATCTTAGCATTAATTCTGCCATACATGCAGCAAAACACTTCGTGCTTTGGGCAGAATGTTATACGATAGATTTCACAAAATCAGAGATTTTGGAAATCTTAGCATTAATTCTGCCATACATGCAGCAAAACACTTCGTGCTTTGGGCAGAATGTTATACGATAGATTTCACAAAATCAGAGATTTTGGAAATCTTAGCATTAATTC
>CAYOYO010000077.1:0-4815 GCA_964408195.1 uncultured Oscillospiraceae bacterium
CACACCAAACCCATGGTTATCAAACTCCTAGTCAGGTGTATTTGGGAAAGCAAGCGGCTTAATAGACCTTGGGGCCCGCCCCAAGCCCCGTCCTCGCCGGAGGGCAGGTGGCCCGATTAACAGGCCACCAAAAAAAGGATATGGTTCATCTGGAAGTCAAGGGTCAAGATAAACTCGCTTTGCTCGCCCTTGACTCCCGCCGGAGCGATATTGACTAAATGTAAATATTTGGTTCATTAAGAATAAAAAAAATATGTCTTGACAGGGTGAACACTACAGACCGCACCGCTCCGATAGGCGGCAAGCAGGTCCTTCAGTGCCAGGATACTTTCCTTCAGGCCGGCTCCCACATCTGTGTCTCCTACCAGCATCTGGGGCCGGTCATGTTCTGTGAACACGCTGGTGGGGATGCTATCAAACCCCTCCAGGATGGCTTTTTCTTTGGTTTCGAAGGGTTGGTGGGAAACCAGATGCATGCCTTGGGAATTTAAGATTAACGTATAGCCGGCGATGCCAGTTTCTTTGTGATAGGCGGCGGAAAATCCTCCGTCGATGGTAATAAGGCGGCCTCCCCCTTTGATGGGAAGCTCGCCGGCCTTCACCTTTACTGGGACATGGCCGTTGATGAGAAAAGCCTTTGACGGATCCAGACCGAACTCCCGCAGAATCATCGCCGTGGCTTCTCCGCTGTTACGGAAGGAATAATAGGGATCTTTTATTTCTTTGTGCGTCTCTTTTTCCCCAATAAAATAGCGCTCAAAGGTGGCCATGCGGTTTTTGCCGAAGAGTGGAGATTTTTCACCGCACCAAAGATACCACATCACATCCAGTGCATAGTCTTTCTCCTCGTCCCGGGCGTAATAGGCACGGCGGACGGTGGCGTCAAAGGCATCCAAGAGGGCTTTTCCTTTCAGGGGCTTGCCCATCAGTTCGAAGGATTCCAGCTCTCCTTCCGCTGTCATGGGGATGCAGCCGTGGTAAAGGAGATTCCCGTTGTGAACCTTGTACATACTTCCCCGGTCGATGAGAAAACGGGCGTGATTCTGCAGGGTGACAGAATGGAGAAAAGAGGATTTCATGTGGTCCACCACATACTGTTCATCGGAGATCAGTTCATAGGGATGCGCCGGATCCACCGTGGGGAAATCTGTATCCGTAAGAGGATAAGTTTTTCCTTCCAGAGTGATGGTGCCGGTTCGGTAATCGATTTTATCCAGAAGGCTTCTGTGGGAAAGCCCCAGCTCCGGACGACGACAGATCAGCTGGCCTTCCAGTTTAAGGGCGATGACAGCGATGGCCTTCTGCATGCGGGAAAACAAGTCCAGATCCTTATCCCGATATTCGGGGGCCTTCGACTTCACCCGGAAGGTGGGAGCAGGTTCCCCCTGATAATGGGAAGCGGCCAGCCGGACCAGAGGCCCCAGATTGATGCCGTAACCGTCGGTGAGGGTTTCCATGACCGCATACCGAAGAGAGAGACGCAAGGCATCCGCCATACAGATTTCCGAGCCGCAGGCTGCCCCGATCCAGAGCACATCGTGGTTGCCCCATTGGATGTCCACGGAATGATGCTCCATGAGGGTGTTCATAACATGATGAGCGCCGGAGCCCCGGTCATAGATATCTCCGATGATGTGCAGATGGTCCACCACAAGCCTTCGGATGAGATCTGCAAGTACGATAATGAAGTCGTCCGCCCGGTCGATTTCCAGCATGCTGTCGAGGATTCCCTTGTAATAGCCCCGCTTCATGGGGTTGTCCCGGTCTTCGTGGAGAAGCTCCTCCACAATGTATTGAAAATGCCGTGGGATTTGCTTTCTTACTTTCGAGCGGGTGTATTTGTATCCCGCTTGTCGGCACAGCTTGATAAGGCGGTATAACATGGTTTCGTACCATTGATCCAGAAGCTTCCTGTCGGCTTCGGCAATGGCGGACGCTTTCAGGAGGATCCGTTCCCTGGGATAGTAGACCAGCGTAGCCAGTTCCTTCTTTTCCTCCTCTGTCAGCGTGTCGCCGAAGGTGTCATCGATTTTGCGGCGTACCACACCGGAGGCGTTTCTCATCACATGGTCGAAGGCTTCATGCTCTCCGTGGATATCCGCCAGAAAGTGTTCCGTCCCCTTGGGCAGATTGATGATGGCGCTCAGGTTGACGATTTCTTCCGATACCGCTTCGATGGTGGGGTATTGCTGTGACAGGAGCTTCAGATAGTCCAAAGTATGGGTCATGCAAGCACCTCCTCTCTTTACCATTATTATACAGACGCCGCCGTCGCAATACAATAGCCGGCATCAGTGACGGCTCTTTTGTTTCATCTCCCGGTCCCTTGATCTTATGCAACCCTGCACCCCGGTGAGCAAAAAAGCCAGTTGTATGCAGATTGGTAGCTGATGAGAGGGTAAGTGCCCGTCAAATGAGCAAAAAAGCCATTTGTATGCAGATAGTAAGGGAATTTATGTAAAGTATCTGCATACAAAAGCAATTTCTGCTCAGATTCGCTCGGAAAACAGGTATTTAAGTGGGGGAACCTGCATAGAAACGAAAATTTTGCACAGTTGGGAGTGCAGATAAAAAGTTTGACTCATTTAGGGCTACAAAAGAAGCTTAGAGAAGATGTATACTCAAGAGAAAATCAATATCGCATTGGAGGCGGCAATTAAAGAACATCCCCACTGCCACCCCGGAGTAAAGAACTTGACATAGTGCATAAATAGGTTTATTGTAGGATAATATAATATATACTTTATAAAATCATAAAAATCACGCATAAATAGATAAGGGGAAAAGCCCAATGGATTATATTACCCGGAGTTTAGAACCGAAGTTCATTCGAATGAGTTCGTTTTTCAAAGCGGTGCTGGTAACCGGTGCAAGGCAGGTGGGCAAGACGACCATGCTCCGTCATTTGGCGGAGGGACAGGGCAGAACCTATGTGTCCCTGGATAGCCTCATGGCACGGGATCTGGCCAAAACGGATCCGGCCTTGTTCTTTCAGAATTATAAACCCCCAATAATTATAGATGAGGTGCAGTATGCGCCGGAGCTGTTCACGCAAATCAAAATCCTCTGCGATGAAAGTGAAGAAAAAGGCATGTTCTGGCTGACGGGCTCGCAACAATATTCTATGATAAAAAATGTTCGTGAAACGCTGGCAGGCAGAATCGGAATTTTAGAGCTGTACAGCTTATCCATGAATGAAAAGTACAATGTCGTATTCGAAAATGACCTTGATTTCTCCCGTGAATGCCTTCTTGCAAGGCAAAAACTAGCGCCTAAAAATGATATTGTCCATGTATTTGAGCATATCTGGCGCGGGGGAATGCCCCAGGTGGTTTATGCGGATCCTGAGCAGAGACAGGAATATTTCAGTTCTTATATCGACACCTATATAATGCGTGATGTGGGGGAGCTTGGCGGTATCACCGACTCTTTGCGGTTTCGAAAGCTTCTGGTCGCTTGTGCCGCCCTTGTATCGCAGCAGCTCAATTATAAAACCCTTGCAGAGGCTGCGGATATCTCCCAGCCTACCGCAAAGGAGTGGGTACGGTTGCTGGAGGGCTTAGGCATCATATATCTGCTTCAGCCATACGCAAACAACTCACTGAAGCGCCTTTCCAAAACTCCCAAACTGTATTTCTGTGACACCGGATTGTGCGCCTTCCTGTCTATGTGGCCAACACCTGAAACCTTGATGAATGGAGCCGCCAGCGGGTATTACTTTGAAAACTATGCTGTAATAGAGATGCTTAAGAACTACGCCTATTCAAAATCGAGAGTAAATCTGAATTATTTTCGCGACTCCAACGCCAAGGAGATTGACATCTTTGTGGAGAAGGACGGGTGGATTCACCCTCTGGAAGTTAAGAAAGCGGCGAATCCCGATAAGCGTGAAATCAAAAAGTTCACTGTCCTTGACAAGGCTGCACTTCCGCGGGGGAACGGCGGAATCCTTTGCATGTGCGAGGAAGTGATTCCCATTGATAATCATAACTGTTTTATCCCGTGCAATTTGCTGTAATCTGATGCATAACCACAGACAGCCAGAAGCTGAAAAGGGGGGCAACTCAGCCGCGCAAAGGCAATTGCTTACCAACCGACTACAGGCTCGGTGGCAACAGACTGGTCAAGGGGATCCGGTCCGGGTCAGGTCGTAAGAATTGTGATATTGCTCATAACAAGAGAACTGGAGGATGGAAGTGGCAAAGAAACTCCGTAAAATGTTGGGTGATGTAAACGCTCCCGAAGTTATCGCATTGATAGAGTTGATCGATACGCAGAGCAAGGCGACCATCTGCAAGTGGTGTATGGATTACGCCGAAGCCCATATTCTACCTATATTTGAGAAGCGCCGTCCCGATGACGGCCGTCCGCGCAAGGCGCTGAATGCTGCTAGGGACTACCTGGAAGGCAAAGTGAAATTTCCTGTCGTAAAAGATATCATTCTGAACCAATGCCATAGGGCTGCTCGGGAACTGGATTCCGATCCGGCGGCCCAGGCGGCGGCTCGCGCTTGCGGTCAGGGGTCGGCGGTTGTGCATACCCTGTCGCATTCTCTTGGGCTGTACTTCTACGGTGCCGCAGCAGTGGCTTATGATCGTATCGGAACCGAAGGTACCACTGGGGAATATGAAGAAATCGCCAGGGAAGTTTGCGCAGACTTAACAGCCGCACTACAGGCTGTGTCCATAGCAGGCGAACCCAACCCGGCGAAAATAAAGTGGCATTGTTAATCCGATAATCCCGGCCCGGCAAAGATCAAATAGCACTGTGATTCGTGTCTAGATGAAAAGCAGATAGATCCATGGAGGTGAATCC
>CAYOYO010000077.1:4825-9091 GCA_964408195.1 uncultured Oscillospiraceae bacterium
AGGTTTCGGTGCTGCCAGGCAAAAACCTGTACAACTCAGGCACCGACCTTCTTCCATAAAAGTCCGAGGTTCAAGCACTGATTGAACTGACGGAGAAGTGATTCAAGGAGGTGAATCCTTATGCCCTTTACCATTGTCCGTCAGGACATCACAAAAATGAAAGTTGACGCCATCGTCAACGCCGCCAACACCAACCTGCAAATGGGCGGTGGGGTATGCGGAGCCATATTCAAAGCGGCGGGAGCCCCACAACTTCAAGCTGCCTGTGATAAACTCGCCCCTATTAAAACGGGAGACGCAGTCATTACGCCGGGCTTCAACCTTCCGGCAAAATTCATTATTCATGCGGCAGGCCCCGTCTATCAAGAGTCTACCAGGGAACAAAATGAGCAAGAACTCCGGGCCGCCTATACGAATTCGTTGAAAAGAGCCGTTGAAAACAAGTGTAAAAGCATAGCCTTTCCCCTGATTTCCAGCGGTATCTACGGTTATCCGAAAGACGAGGCACTTCAGGTGGCGACCTGGGCAATCCAGGACTTCCTTACTGACCACGACATAGATGTTAATCTGGCGGTATTTGACAAGTCGGCATTCACCATCAGCCGCCAACTGCTGGGTGAGGTGGAAAGTTACATCGATGAACATTATGTGGAAACGTACCAAATGAGCCGGCGCCACCTGCTTGAGGTAGAGCAGGAAGCCTTAAATAAATATGATTTCAATGTTTGCGAATACAAGGAGACTATTATTAATGAGATGGGGGATGCGCCTAGTTTTCTTCGTGCACCCCTTGATGATTTGGTGGGAAACCTGGATGAGCCCTTCTCCCGGATGCTCCTGCGGCTGATAGACACCAAGGGAATGACGGATGTGGAAGTATATAAACGGGCCAATCTGGACCGCAAACTGTTCTCCAAGATCAGGAGCAACAAAGGCTATATGCCCAGCAAACGCACCGCCATCGCCCTTGCCGTGGCCCTGGAGCTGTCCCCGGATGAAACCGACGACCTGCTGGAGCGTGCCGGCTATGCACTCTCCCACGCCGTCAAGTTCGATGTGATCATAGAATATTTCATCACCAACGGGAAGTACGACGTTTTCGAGATCAATGAAGTGCTGTTCGAGCACGATCAGCCGCTGCTGGGAGGTTGCTGATTATAGATTCTTTCATTCCGGCGAAAGTCGCTTCCCAAGCGACCGCCGGTCCCGCTCCGGGTAGTATTCTGAGGTTGCAATAAATCTTAGGAGGCTACGAACATGAAAAAGGGATTAACAGAACTGGTATTCATCCTGGACAAAAGCGGCTCTATGAGTGGGCTGGAAGGGGACACCATCGGCGGGTTTAACGCAATGCTGGCAAAGCAACAGGCGGTAGAGGGCGAATGTCACATCACGACGGTATTGTTCGACAACAACTATGAGTTGCTCCACGACCGGATTGATATCAAGGCGGTGAGCGGGATTACGGAGAAGGAATATCAGGTGGGCGGCTCCACGGCGCTTCTTGACGCCATTGGCATGACGATTCACAAAATCGGCAACGCCCAGAAGCATACCGCAGATGACTACCGGGCCGAAAAAGTCATGTTTGTGATCATCACGGACGGTCAGGAAAATTCCAGCAGGGAATATTCCGCCGAAAAAGTGAAAGAGCAAATCGAAGGGCAGAAGACAAAATACGGCTGGGAGTTTATCTTCCTGGGAGCGAATATCGATGCGGTGCAGACCGCCGGGCGCTTTGGGATCGGCGCCGATCGAGCCATCGATTATGTGGCCGACAGCAAAGGGACGGAGCTGAACTTTAAGGCGGTGGCAAGTACCGTGGCTATATTCCGTGAGTCGGGAATTGTTAACGAGGATTGCCTGAATGAAATCCGGGAAGATATGAAGAAGCGGGGAGGTAGGAAATAATGCTGGGAGCCATCATAGGAGATATTGTGGGTTCGGTTTACGAATGGGATAATATTAAGACAATAGAGTTTACCCTGTTTAAGCCGGATTGCTTCATCACCGATGATTCGGTGATGACTCTGGCTGTGGCCCAAGGTCTGATGAAGGGGGGCGGCAAGGAAGATTACGTGACCGCCATGAAGAAATACGGCAGGATCTATCCGGAAGCCGGATACGGTGGGCACTTTTACGATTGGATCTTTTCGGCCGGTTCCGAGCCCTACAACAGCTGGGGTAACGGCTCTGCCATGCGGGTCTCCCCGGTAGCATGGGTATTTGATACCGAGGAAGTGGAAGAGGCCGCAGCAGTCAGCGCCGGAGTAACCCACAATCATCCAGAAGGGATCAGCGGCGCCATGGCAACGGCTGCCTGCATCTTCTGGGCAAGGCAGGGTATGTCGAAATCGGAGATTAGAGAAGCCTGTGCAAGTCGCTATGGCTACGACTTGGATCAGACTCTGGATGAGATCCGCCCGGATTACGAATTCGATGTAAGCTGTCAGGGCACGGTCCCACAGGCGATTATCGCGTTTCTGGAAAGTGAAGACTTTGAGGATGCCATCCGCAATGCATTTCTCTGGGCGGCGACAGCGATACACTGGACGCCATCACAGGGAGCATTGCGGAGGCATATTACGGCATACCCCGGGACATTCGGGAGGAGGCCTTGTCTTATTTGGATGAAACCCTTCTGGGAGTCTGGGAAGCGTGGCAAGATTACCTTCAAAAGCAACCAAGCTAACTGACAAAGATATCATCTCGCTTAAGTGCTCTTTACTGTATAATAATATTGATTTGTAACCACTCAAGGAAATAGCCCCGTGCCGGACCCGAAGATTTTAAAGGAGGAAGTCCATGGAAAGCAGAATACAACAGGTCATAGACAATCATAATTCCGGTTGCAACTGTTCACAGTCAATTTTCGTGACCTACTACGACCTTTTTCAAGGAATCGAAAATGATGAAGTGGCAAAAAGGCTGTCCTTAGCCTTTGGAGGTGGGCTGGCCAGAACTCAGGGGGTCTGCGGTGCAGTGTGCGGCAGCGCCATGCTTTTTGGACTCAAATATTCGCCGGGGAGCAATGCTACAGCGGAGGAAGTCTGGGAGTATCATGAACTTGTCCGTAGCTTCATGAAGGATTTTGAGAGAGAAAACGGCTCTGTCTATTGCAGGGACATAGTCCGTGCTGACATCACCACACCGGAGGCTTATCAGAATGCGCATGAAAAGATGGAACAATATTGTCCGAAAGCCATCGGAAGTGCAGCAAGGTTACTGGAAGAGAAGTACGGAATATTAGAGGAAGGTCGATAAAATCCAATATTACACTGCTGCATACAAGATCTATCGGAATTTACAATATAGTTTTGCAAATGGTAGCAAAATCCTGTAAAATATAAGATATGCAGTAGTAATATGTGACAATTTTCAGCGAACTCGTTGCGTGTCCTGTTGACACAGACAATTTGAGGGGTGCGGAATGAATGAAGACCACTCGTATATCTACAGAAAAAATGTGGACAAGTCTCTCTTATCACAGGGTATCAGCATCCCCATTACATTTCAGCCCGTGTTCCAGATGGGGGAGGGGCAACACCTGAAACGTGGCGAGAGCAGGCCAATCAAACTGCTGATTGATGGTCAGGAGTTTCATGCCGTTTTAAAGAATCAGGCTTTTAATGAAGCACGCTACCCCAATCACGGAGATATCTTACAAATACGATATACAAAATCCAGCAGGATACCTACATATCTTCAAGAAATATTTCAATATAGCGTTAGCAATCTTAATAAGCTACAACAATCTGAAGCACACGAGTATCTGGCTTTATACATGACATCAGACCCGGACACTATCATAGGGGAAACAATATCTATTGGAGAGATAACCGGATCCAAAGAGGAAGCATTTCAATATCCGGAACTGGAATTGGAGACGATTTTAGATGCCACTGATGATAGGGCGGATTTGATTCGGGAGCCCCGAATGGTAAAGATACGAAAACTGGATAGAGAGATCGGAAATTCCTTAAAGCAGTATTATCAATATCGATGTCAAATCTGTGGCGAGAATATTGGATCAAAATATGATGAAAATATAGCCCATTGTCACCATATCGTGCCGTTTTCACTCACTCTCAACAACAACAGCAATAATCTCATGGTTGTATGCCCGAACCACCATTCTGTAATCCACACAGCCAATCCAACTTTCGATTGTAAGTCAAAGATGTTCATCTACCGAAATGGTATAACGGAAAAATTGAAGCTTAATGATCACATATAGTGTTAAGCTGAATGATACTGAAATTTAGC
>CAYOYO010000078.1:0-4068 GCA_964408195.1 uncultured Oscillospiraceae bacterium
TGCAATAAATGCCTCTGTGCATATACATATTAGTGATTCTTCAGTAGGAAACGCTACCCTGTTTAACGGCTAAAGGAGCTTTGATATGACCGGTTTTAATCCTCAATGCATCACATACACTCAGATGAACTTGATTTTTAATGCAAGATACTATTACAGAAGGTTGACCACCTGGACGAGAGCCTATCTGATGAGCAGATATTATGGGATAGGGACCGAGGAAGCCCAATTTGAACGCCTCTATCAGGAGACGGTGGACATCGGGGAAATGCTACAGATCATCTTTGGCCGCCAGGCCTCGGAATACTACAGCCAACTGGTCAGCCAGTACGCAATCCAGTTTCATCAACTAATATCCGCCCAGTTAGAGGGAAATGTCCAAGGGATGGAGGAGGCGCTGGATCGGCTTTACCGGAATGTGGAGGAACGAGCCGACTACCTGGAGTCCATTAACCCTTACTGGAGCGCGGCGGATTACAGAAGCCTGTTTGATTCTTATATACAGCACATCATCGGGACCGCCAATGCCATCTCGTCGGGAGATGTTACCGGGGACATTCATCTTTACGATATGCTGAACGAGCAAACCAACCGGATGGGGGATACCTTTGCCGAAGGCATTTATGATTACGTCACATCCGGTTCCGGCTCCATGAGCCCGGATGAGCCATGCATTACCTATGAGGAGATGGACGACATCTACACCATAAGAATGTTGTGGTTTGGACTTACCATCTGGATTAGAGTCTATATGCTGAGCAGGTTTACGAAGACCGGAGACCCGGAAAAAGTATTTGCAAAACTCATGGAAGTGCCAGTAGAATATGTAAACACCATGAAGAAATACTTTCCTCAGATCGACGAAGAAAGCTATCTAAGGCTCTTTACCGAGTACATTGAACTCATTTCTGCTTTTATTACCGCGATGATGGAAAACAACGAGGAGGAGCTCAATCGAATAACCAGAAGGCTGTATGAAAATGCAGACGAAAGGGCGGAGTTCGTTGCTTCCATCAACCCCCTCTGGACAGCGGAACAGTGGAAGGATATCTTATATATCAATATCCGCAGCACCATTGAAGAAGCGGTCTCATTTCTAACGGAGGAATACGAAAAAAATATCGACATCTTTACCCGGCTGCTGGATCAGGCAGAGACATCAAGTGCATTTTTGGCCCGGGGACTTTTCGACTATATCACGCAAAACCGGCAGACCCGCGAGGACCTTTCTTAGCTTTGGCTCATCTGGGTCTCTGGGTTGCCGGTGTCAAATCCCGGAATAGCGGATGAAAATATATGAAAGACGGTACTATCAGCAGGACTTGTTTCTCCTTCGCATATCCCTTTCCCTGGCCATGTCTTCCAGGCCCTTGACCAGGTTGCATAACCCTGCCTCCAGATCCGAAAGGCCGCATTGGACATTTTCCAGCCCCTCGCAAAGGCAGCAGTTTTCAAGCTGGCACAGACCCTCCTGCACTCCCCGGACGCCTTCTTTGAGATCGCAGACGCCCTCGATAACATCCATATTGTTTCTGTAGTCGCATTCGAATTCCATATCCCGCAGGTCTTTCACCACCTGGTCAAGGCCTTTTTCAACTTTACAGAGTCCTTTTTCGATGCAGTTTGTGCCTTCCCGGATCCTGCAGCAGCAGATGGCATCAAGGCCCATTTTGATGTCTTTGATACCTTCCTTGATTTTGCAGATGCCGTTTTGTATCGCGTCAAGAACATCCGGCTGCCGGCAGTCGCAGCGGCAGCTGTAGTTTCCGTTGTTATACATCTCACATCACCTTTCCTATCACTTACCAAAATAAGGGTATTCGTTACTATGAGTATATGAAGAGGGTAAGGAAAGTGTTAAAATCAACGGTCTTTCATCCGCCTGCCGGATGCGGAGGCGTGAACAGTAACGCCGCCCCGGAAGATGGACTCAAAGGCAGTGATACAAGTTGACTTTTCAACGGTTTGGCCATATCATGGGATTAGGGTAGTTGGATTATAAATAAGGCTCAATCCGGTTTCCTTTGAAACGCATTTTGGGCTTTTGCATATACTTTTAGGGGGATCATTTGTGAGCTATTACAAACAAAGGCGGTTTATAACCAATTTATTGTTTGCCGGACTCATCGGCCTGCTTATTTACCTGACCATGGAGCATGCCCTGGGACTGGTATCTCCCTTTCTGCTTGCCTTTATCATCGCTTATTCGGTGAGGCGGCCGGCTCTCTTTCTGTCAAGAGTCACCAGAATTCCGTATAAGCTGGTTGTCACGCTGCTTGTTTTATTGTTTTACTGCACCATAGGAGTTTTGGTTGCACTGTTAGGAGTGAAACTCCTCACCTCCGCGGCGGACCTGATTTCCAATTTGCCTCCTCTTTACAAAGAGCAGATTGTACCCTCTCTCAGCCTGTTTTTCGGAGAGATCGAGGGAGCTGTTTCCCGGATGGATCCCACCCTGATCCCTGTGGTCAAGGACTTGTCTACCCAGCTGATTCAATCCATCGGAGAACTGATTTCCAACATTTCGGTGAAAACAGTAGCAATCATCTCCGGTTATGCCTCCTCCCTGCCCGGGTTTTTTATCCGGGTAGTTCTCATGGTGATTGCCACCTTTTTCATCGCCGCGGATTATGATGTTCTCACCGGCTTTGTAGCCCGGCAGTTTTCAGGGAAAGTAAGGGATCTGATGATGGAGATCAAGAGGTATGTAGTGGGGACCCTGTTGGTATGCATCCGTTCTTATGCCTTGATTATGAGCATCACCTTTGTGGAGCTGTCCGTTGGTTTCACCATCATCGGCCTGGGAAATCCCATATTGATTGCCCTTTTGATTTCGCTGTTTGACATCCTTCCCGTGCTAGGAACCGGAGGAATCATGATTCCCTGGGTACTCATTTCACTACTTCAGGGGAAATATTCCATGGCCCTTGCGTTGTTGATTATTTATATAACCGTCACGGTGATCCGGAATATTATCGAACCCAAAATCGTGGGCAGTCAGATCGGGCTGCATCCGGTAGTGACCTTGGTGAGCCTGTTCGTGGGTGCTCAGCTCTTCGGTGTCATCGGTCTCTTTGGCTTCCCCATCACATTGTCCCTGTTGCGGCATCTCAATGAAAAGGGCTCGATCAACCTGTTTAGGTAAGAGGGATTTTCGTCCCCTGTCTGATAATTCTAAAGAAGTTACAATGTATGCCTTAATTTACTGCTTAGCACATCTCCTGGTTTCGCGTTGTTTTTTGTTAACCAAAAATTACATGAAACATGATATTTTGTATAACAGGCGGAAAGAGTGCTCCTTTCGTTTGGAAATGCAAATTTGAAAAGCCCCATTTCAAGCCGTTCTTATTATTTTGGAATTTTCATGTTGTCTGACAGTTAACCAAGATCCGAATCAATTCTTTTTCTTTGTATAACAAACTGGGCATTTGCTATACAAGTAACGAAAATCTCCACGATTTATGGTTAACGCAGAAGATAATAATGCTGAAAATGCGAATAAATCCCTCCATTTCCACCTCGAGTTATACAAAAAATATAAAAAACTGCCAATCTTGGTTAACTTGGAATATAGATGGCCTACTTCGTCGGAGTAAAGTGCGCCTGTCTAAAGACACCCGTGTCATGACTGTTTTCTGAACACTCGACGCATTTTCATGTTCGAATCATCTCGGGAGTGCCAATAAAAAAGAGCATGTCTATTAGTTGACATTGGAAACTATATGAGCATATAATAGTTGACAAAGGAAACTATACAATGAAAGCGGGGATTATGATGAATAACAACATATCCGATATATATTATCTGATCCAGGAGTTATCTTGGTATTTTGGTAACCAAGGTTTTGATGGAGAGTGCTGCGGCGATCTATCTTTGGTTGAATTCATGGCAGTGAAAAAAATATTCAGTGAAGAAGAGATAACAATGCAGGAAATAGGAAATGCATTGAATGTCACAAAAAGCGGGGCAAGTAAAATCATTGATCGTGTGGAAAGCAAGGGCTATGTTTTACGGAAGAGGTCCTCCATAGATGGCAGGGTTTGCTGTGTCGGAATTACCGACAAAGG
>CAYOYO010000078.1:4168-8869 GCA_964408195.1 uncultured Oscillospiraceae bacterium
CTAACACCCTTCTGCGCCTGTTCAACGGTTCCCATGACTCTCGGCTTTCTCGAAATTGGAGTTCCCTTTGGAGCCACAATGTCATTTGTTATCGCATCCCCTTTGCTAAATCCAATCATCATAGCCATGTTATTGGCATTAATGGGCTTAAAGGTAGCCATTATGTACTTTGTCATAGTATTTAGTGCGGCTATTATATTTGGCATTATCCTCGAGAAATCCGGGATGTCGAAACTTGTTAAGAATGTACGTATCAAGCAAGGTGATCGTGCTGATGATGAAGTACCCCAAGCGTTCAAGGCTAAACTAAAATTGGCATTTATGAAAGCATGGGGAGATTTCTACGGCATTTTAGGTTACTTGCTTATCGGTGTCGGCATAGGGGCAATCATATATGGATATCTTCCGGAGGATTTCGTGCTAAAGTATGCGGGACCTGACAATCCATTTGCCATCCCGGTTGCAGCATTAATTGGCATTCCGCTTTATATCAGAGCCGAAACAGCTATTCCGATTGGTTTGTCGTTAATGCAGAAAGGAATGAGTGCTGGGGCTGTAATCGCTTTGATTATTGGCGGTGCAGGAATGGCCATTCCGGAAATGAGTATGCTGGCAGGTATATTCAAAAAGAAATTAGTTGCTTCGATTATAATTGTAATTTTTCTTACAGCTGTAATCGGAGGATACATTTTTAATATATTGTAGTTTTTAGAAGAAAGGGGGTAGGGCAATGGAAAATGAAAAGGAGAAAAAGGGTTTGTTAGCAAGATTGAAACCCAAAAAAGGTAATAAAAGCTCATGTTGCTGTGACTTAGAAATTGAGGAAATAAAGGATGAAGAAAAATTAGAAGATCATAGTGCGGATCAAAAGGATATGAATTCTTAATGTAAAAGACTGGTTATTTTATTCATGCTTGATCGCCATCATCTTGTATGCCTAACGCATTTAGTGATGGCGATTTTTAGTTCATAAAAATTTTTAATAAATATTTGATAATAGATTGACATATATCGATGTGTATGAATATAATAACATATCGACAGCTATCAATGTTACAGATAAGGAGATGAAGGTTTTGAATAAGGATTATAAGAACTATGCCTTGATAATGAAGGCTTTAGGAGACGAAAACAGGGTGAAGATATTCGACATGCTTTCCCAAGGTGAAAGGTGTGCCTGTAAGATTTTAGAGGAATTTTCCATAACCCAATCAACACTTTCGTATCATATGAAGATTCTATGTGACAGTGGTCTGGTTAAGGGCAGACGGGATGGGATTTGGATGCACTATACGATCGACGCGGACACACTTGAACGCGTGAAGGATTTCTTTGATTGCATAGAGCCTTCGGCTATCGCTATTGATATTGACAGTGATGTTGATTGCTGTTAAGGAGTTGTAGAGTAAAGGAGGTATCCATTTGAAAAAGAAAGAAGAGATTAGAGATTTTATCAGAAAAAACTATTCTCAGGTAGCCTTAAGAGGCTCCGGGGGAGGATGTTGCAGTGGGGGATGCAGCTGCAACGGCTCACAACTGAATATCAAAGAGGCATCTATTCAGTTAGGGTATTCGGAGAGTGAGTTGGATGCCGTACCGCTTGGATCGAATATGGGTTTGGGGTGTGGAAACCCAGTTGCGATTGCAGGACTAAAAGAAGGTGAAGTAGTACTTGATTTGGGAAGCGGCGGCGGGTTTGACGCTTTTTTGGCCAGAGAGCAAGTGGGAAATTCCGGATATGTCATTGGCGTGGATATGACACCGGAGATGATTAAACTGGCAAGAAAAAATGCAGAAGAAAGCAGCTATAAAAATGTTGAGTTTCGCTTAGGGGAAATTGAGCACTTGCCGGTAGCGGATGAAACAATAGACGTCATTATATCAAATTGCGTTATTAATTTGGCTTTAGAAAAGCAGCAGGTTTTTCATGAAGCTTACCGTGTACTGAAACCCGGCGGGAGGATTTCCATATCTGACGTAGTTGCCACGGCAGAAATACCGGAATCCGTTAAAAATGATCTGGCAAGCATGGCGGGGTGTATCGCAGGAGCCGAGTATGTGGGTAACATTGAAAATATGCTTAGGAAGGCTGGCTTTGTAAACATTCGAATGATTCCAAAGGATAACAGCAAAGAGATCATCGGAAACTGGGTTCCGGGAAAAAACGCAGAAGAGTATGTCGCTTCCTATACCATTGAAGCTGATAAATAAGATATATAGAGGGAAAGCATTATGAGCAACGATAAGTCAACGGGAATAGGGTTTTTCCAAAAGTACTTAACACTATGGGTAGCCGGCTGCATGGTTGTGGGGGTTTTAATCGGTAAATTTCTGCCAGGGGTGCCAGCATTTTTTGACCAGTTTGAATATGCAAACGTGTCCATTCCAACAGCTATCTTGATCTGGGTTATGATTTATCCCATGATGTTGAAGGTGGATTTTCAGAGTATTAAAAATGTCGGGAATAATCCAAAAGGCTTGTATGTTACATGGGTTACAAATTGGTTGATTAAGCCTTTTACCATGTATGGAATTGCGGTATTATTCTTCTTTGTAATATTCAAAGGGTTTATTCCCGCAGACCTGGCAAAAGATTACCTGGCCGGTGCAGTTCTTCTTGGTGCAGCACCTTGCACGGCAATGGTATTCGTATGGAGCACATTGACAAAAGGAGATGCGGCATATACGGTTGTGCAGGTTGCAACGAATGATTTGATTATTTTAGTTGCCTTTATTCCCATTGTAAAGTTTTTACTTGGAGTCAGTGATGTATCGGTTCCCTGGCACACACTTGTTTTGTCCGTGGTGCTATTCGTTGTAATTCCATTGACAGTCGGTGTTTTAACAAGGATGCATCTTACAAAGAAAAAGGGTCTCGATTACTTCGAAAATCAGTTTTTGCCTAAGTTTGACGGGGCAACCACTGTCGGATTATTACTGATGTTGATTCTGCTATTTTCTTTCCAGGGGGAAGTCATTCTTGGCAATCCGCTACACATCTTGTTGATAGCAATACCTTTAACGATCCAGACTTTCCTTATATTCTTTATCGCATACTCCGCCTGTAAGAGGCTGAAACTGTCGCATACTATCGCAGCACCGGCGGGAATGATTGGCGCATCCAATTTTTTCGAATTGGCAGTCGCTGTTGCCATTGCCTTATTCGGCATGGATTCTCCGGCAGCCCTTGCTACAACAGTAGGGGTATTGACAGAAGTGCCAATCATGCTGATTTTAGTTAAAATAGCGAATAGCACAAAGCACTGGTTTCCGCAGTTAGATCGAAGTTAAGGAGGAAAATTTCATGAATGATTCTAAGCCAAAGGTAGCCTTTATCTGTGTTCACAATTCATGCCGTTCTCAAATCGCAGAGACGCTGGGCAAATATTATGCAAGTGATGTGTTCGAAAGTTATTCGGCAGGAACAGAAGGCAAGCCTGAGATCAATCCGGATGCGGTCAGGATCATGAAAGAACTATATCAAATTGATATGGAGAAAACACAGCATCCAAAGCTTCTTGACGAAATTCCTGAGGTGGATGTGGTAATCACCATGGGGTGCAACGTGGAATGTCCTTACCTGCCAGCAAGACACAGAGAAGATTGGGGTCTCGATGATCCTACAGGCAAGGAAGATGAGGAATTTAAAAAGGTAATTGCGGCTATTGATTTAAAAATCCACGAGCTCAAGGAAAAACTGAAGAAGTAAATATTTTAAATAATAGAACAGCGCAATAGGAATGTTGGTGGTAACGAATAAAAACCATATAACTTTACAGGAGGTTTTATCATGAGTGAAAAGAAAAGATTCTTTGGCGGACTATTTGGGAACAAAAAAAATAGCCTTTGTAGGATTAGTAGTTATATTTAGCACATTAGCCGGCTTTGTCTTTGGATTAATTGTATGATTTAAAATGAGAAGGTCTGATTGGTGAAAATAGCATCAAAATTATAAGCTGTCTGATGAGGATATTTCTTCAAACATGTTTTTCATACTTTCAAACTTAGCTATTAACAGGTATGGAGGCAATTGATATGAGAATAAAGATTATATTAAAATCCTACTATCCTAGAAAATTTTGGGATGGGGAAAGTGAACGCTGGGTTGATGTACCTGAAGGAGCCACCTGTGATGAAGCGCTAAAATCACAAGGGATTGACCATAGAGAAATACCCAGATTCGGCTTTGTCGCAATCGATAGTAAAAGAGTATTAATCGATTATGTCCTTCATGAAGGAGATGAAATAAAAGTATATCCAAGGATGAATGGCGGTTAAGTTTCTGTTATTGGAAAAAGTAAAGACTGCGACAGCAATCAGGAGCGGTTATCTGCCGTCCATCGCCCAAGCACAGGGCTCGGACCGTCTCGCTAAAAACAGTCTGCGACTGTTTTCTTAGCGGTATGTCCCATTCCGGTTAAAACCGGGGGACACTCACATGAGACCTACCATCAATTTACTACGTAAATTGGGTTAGGGCTTCAACGCTCGACGCATTTTCATGTTCGGATCATCTCGCCCGCGCCAAAAGTTAGCTTGAGATAGGTGTGTTTACCTTATATAAATTTACTGCTTCCGGGGGGGGCATACGGGGGGGACCTGTCCCCGCCCGTAAGGCGCTTACGCGTTTTCATAAAAAAACGCCCGGCATATTCTGAGTGAATATGCCAAGCGCCTGGCACTCCCGAGATGATTCGAACA
>CAYOYO010000079.1:0-8779 GCA_964408195.1 uncultured Oscillospiraceae bacterium
TTACTATACTATATATAGTAACCGTAATACGAATCAGCAACTATACAGAGTATAACGCAGGCCTTTCGCCAAATGCGCGATTCAGGCCCTTCGGTGCGGGACGCTACATAGAAACAAAGCAATACGGGAGGTCAGGATATGGGAATCAGCAAGATTCAGAAACGCAATGGGGAAATAACCGACTATAATATATCCAAAATACGAAATGCCATTTATGCAGCGGCCAAAGCCGTAGGCGGACAGGATGAGTTGGAGGCACAGAGACTGGCAGGGCTGGTAGAAGGCGTCCTTGCCGAAACATACCGGGCCAGCATCCCAAGCGTGGAGGATATCCAGGACATTGTAGAGAAGATTCTCATCGAAGAAGGTCATGCAAAGACCGCCAAGGCCTACATCCTCTATCGAAAGGAAAGGGAAAATCTTCGCTCCAACAACAATCTGTTCATGGATGCGGAGCAGATGATCGAAGAGTATGTATCTCTTGATGATTGGAGGGTAAACGAAAACTCCAATATGGGCTACTCTCTCCAAGGTCTGAACAACCATATCGTTGAAAGCATCACCCAGAAATATTGGCTCAATAAAATATATCGGAAAGAGCTGAGAGATGCCCACATCCGCGGTGACCTGCATATTCATGATCTTGGCCTGCTTGCGCCGTACTGCTGCGGTTGGGATCTCGAGGATTTCCTCATGAAAGGCTTCAAAGGTGCCAAGGGCAAGATAGAATCCCGCCCTCCAAAGCACTTTGAATCCGCACTTATGCAGCTGGCCAATCTGCTCTTTACCTTGCAGGGTGAGGCGGCGGGGGCCCAGGCTGTTTCAAGCATCGATACTTACCTTGCCCCCTTTATTTATTATGACGGGTTGGATTACAAACAAGTAAAAAAAGCGGTTCAGCGATTTATTTACAACCTGAATGTGCCTACAAGGGTGGGGTTCCAGACCCCTTTTACCAATATATCCTTAGATATTGCGCCTCATCCCCTTCTGAAAAATCAAGGAGCAATCATTGGCGGCCTTATGATGGATAAGACCTATGGAGAATTCCAGAAGGAAATGGACCTGTTCAACATCGCCTATTGCGAGGTCATGATGGAGGGGGACGGAGCAGGAAGAGCTTTCAGCTTCCCCATTCCCACGGTCAATATTACGAAAGATTTTCCATGGGAGTCGGAAGCTGCCCATATGATTATGGAAATGACCAGGAAGTTCGGTACTCCCTATTTTGCAAACTTCATCAACTCGGACCTGTCTCCTGAGGACATCCGGTCCATGTGCTGCCGTTTGCGTCTGGATAACCGGGAGCTCCGCCATCGAGGCGGCGGCCTTTTCGGAGCCAATCCCCTCACCGGCTCCATCAATGTGGTGACACTGAATATGGCCAGAATCGGGTATATTGCGAAGGATACCCAGGAGTTTAAGGCTCAGGTCCGGAAACTCATGGAATATGCCAAGGAGATTTGCGACTGCAAACGGGAGATGCTGGAGAAATATATGGAATCCGGACTGTATCCTTACTCCCGCTTTTACCTGTCCGGTGTGAAGCAGGCGACGGGGGGATATTTTAAGAATCATTTCTCAACCATCGGTCTCAACGGTATGAATGAAGCCTGTCTCAACCTTCTTGGGCTGGATATCACTTCTGAAGAAGGCAATGCCTTTGCGGTGGAAATCATGGATTTCATGAACCGGATCATCCAGCTGTTTCAGGAGGAGACCGGCAGCCTTTGGAATCTGGAGGCCTCTCCTGCAGAAGGAACCAGTTATCGTTTTGCCAGGTTGGATAAAAAGCTCTATCCCAACATCATCGCAGCCGGCACCGATGAACCCTACTACACCAATTCTACCCAGTTGCCCGTTGGAGCCACGGATGATATCTTTGAAGCCATTGAGCTCCAGGAAAAGCTCCAGACTTCTTATACGGGAGGGACTGTGCTCCACGCCTTCTTAGGGGAGCAGATAGATAATGCGGAGATATGCAGAACCTTCATAAAGAAAATCATGGAGAGCACCGCAATCCCCTACATCACCATTACGCCTACCTTTTCCATCTGTCCCGACCACGGATACATAGCCGGTGAAAGCTTCACATGTCCTACCTGCGGCAAGGACGCCGAGGTCTGGAGCAGGGTTGTGGGTTTCCACCGTCCGGTGCAATCCTGGAATAAAGGAAAAAGAGAGGAATACAAGGAGCGCAAAGAGTTCAGCGTTGCAGTGAGCCTGAGTCCGAAAATCAGACAAGCAGAAGAAAACAAAGAAGCTTCCCGGGAATCCTGTGAGAAAGAGGATCGGGTGGGCACTGCCTGATTTCCGCCAGTATAGGAAACAGGAAACCCTAAGAGGGAGTAAAACATGAAAATTGCCGGCATAATTAAATCATCTCTTATCGATTATCCCGGAAAAGCATCCACCGTTATCTTTCTCGGTGGATGCAATTTTAGATGCGGCTATTGTCACAATCCGGAACTGGTTCGCAACCCTTTTGCGGAGAGAGAGAAGGGATCCGGTGCCGGAGCAGGAGGAATCCGTCGAGAGGATTTCATGGATTTTTTGCGAAGGAGAATCCGCTTTTTGGATGGGGTCTGCATTTCGGGAGGGGAGCCCACATTACACGGAGAATTGCCTTTGTTAATTGAAGAAGTCAAGAGGCTGGGCTTTTCTGTGAAACTGGATACCAACGGGACCAACCCCCAAATGCTGAGGGATCTGATCGCTAAGGGTCTGGTAGATTATGTCGCCATGGATATAAAAGGGCCTGCTGACCAATACCGTCAGATAGCGGGGCTTTCCGCAGATATAGATACAATAAGGGAGAGCGCCCAAATTCTCATTGATGCATACCGGTATAGGAGCTTATACTGCGAATTCCGCACAACCGTATGCAGGGAGCTGCTTACGGAGCATGATCTGGAAAGAATGGTGAAAGAGTACCCGGGAGCCCCTCCCTGGTACTTTCAGCGTTTCCGTAATCCGGGCAGAATTTTGGATGATGATGGCACCTATTCCGCGTATACTTTGGAAGAGATGGAGGCAATGGGGAAACGATTATGCGTCAGCGTAAGGTAAAGAATGAAGAGGAGAGGCTTGCTGTTCTCGAATACTTACAGGTGAAAAACGGTCGGGAACTTCGGGGCAGGTGGGCAGAGTATATAAATGAAAAAACTGAGGATTTTAACGGAGAGCTTTATCTGGAGGCCGGTTGCGGAAGGGGACACTTTCTTGCCTCTTTAGGGGACGCCAATCCCCGGTGTTTTTATCTGGGGGCTGAAGGGCGGAGCAGCGTGGTGCTTCGGGCTATGGAGCTCATCCGGGACAGAGAACTGAAAAATGTCCTGTTCATTCCCGAGTTCATAATCGACGTTGAAAGCTTTTTCGATGAGAACGAGCTTTCCGGAATCTATCTTAATTTCAGCGATCCATGGCCCAAAGCCCGCCATGCAAAGCGTCGCCTTACCCATCGGGATTATCTGAAGGGCTACCGACACGCTTTGATCCCCGGCGGCTTCATCGAGTTTAAGACAGACAGCCGCCCACTCTTCGAATTTACTTTGGAAGAATGCAACGCGTCGGGGCTTGTGATCGAAGAATCCACCGAAGATTTGCATCGCAGCCAGCTTGGGGCACGGCTTATCACCACCCAGTACGAAAATCGGTTTCGTCTGCTGGGAAAGCCCATTTTTTATTGCAGAATCCGGGTCTGACCGGAAATCCCTCCCTGTTTTCTCCAGCCATAGGTCTTTTTCTCAGGGTTCTTAGAATATGTGACCTATATCTAAGGCCTCATGGCAGGTTGCAATTTGAGGTTTGATGCTATAAAATTGATGCAGTGAAGTAATCGAACTACGGAGAGAAGCATGAGCTTTACCCATTTACACATTCATACAGAATACAGTCTACTGGACGGAGCTGCCGGCATCAAAGCGCTGGTGGCCAGAGCGAAGGAACTGGGAATGGATTCCCTGGCCATCACGGATCACGGGGTCATGTTCGGTGTCATCGATTTTTATAAAGAAGCCAGGAAGCATGGAATTAAGCCCATCATAGGCTGTGAAGTCTATACGGCGGCTAGGTCTATGGCGGATAAAGACCCGGACAAGGACAAGCATCAGGGCCATTTGGTGCTGCTGGCAAAAGACCGGCAGGGTTATCAGAACTTGATGAAAATCGTATCTGCCGGCTATATAGAGGGGTTTTATTATAAACCCCGGGTGGATAAAGAACTCTTAAGGAAGTACAGCACCGGTCTCATCGCCCTCTCTGCCTGCCTGGCTGGGGATGTTCAATCAAAACTGCTCAACGACGATTATGCCGGTGCCAGAGCCGAAGCCCTGGAACTGCTGGATATATTCGGACAAGGAAATTTCTATCTGGAACTGCAGGATCAGGGCCTGGAAGAGGAATATAAGATTCTGCCATACATGAAGCAGCTGCACGAGGAAACCGGTATCCCCTTTGTTGCTACCAACGATGTGCATTATGTGAACCGGACAGATGCAGCAGCTCATGATATTCTCTTATGCATCCAGACGGCACGAACGGTAGACGATCAGGACCGGATGCGATTTCCCAACGACCAGTTCTATTTAAAATCGGAAGAGGAAATGCTGCAGCTTTTTGCGGACATCCCCGAAGCCATGGAAAATACTGCACGCATTGCAGAAGTCTGCAATGTGGATTTTTCCTTTGGGGAACTCCATCTGCCGGAGTTTCAAGCCCCGGAAGGCAAAGATAACAATACCTATCTGAGAGAACTCTGCAAGGTCGGGATGGAGGACCGGTACGGAACCCCCGATGTAACCCTGCTGCAGCGGTTGGACTACGAACTTTCCACCATAGAATCCATGGGATATGTGGAGTATTTTCTCATCGTCTGGGACTTCATCAATTACGCGAAGAAGAACGGCATCATGGTGGGGCCAGGTCGAGGTTCCGCCGCCGGTAGCATCGTAGCCTACTGCCTTCATATCACGGACATCGATCCGATTAAATACGGTCTGATTTTTGAACGCTTTCTCAACCCTGAAAGGATTAGCATGCCTGACATCGACATCGATTTCTGCTATGAACGGCGGGGGGAGGTCATCGATTATGTGGTTGAAAAGTATGGCGCGGATAAGGTGGCTCAGATTATCACTTTTGGTACCATGAAGGCAAAGCAGGCCATCCGGGATGTGGGTCGGGCCATGAATATGGGTTATGGAGAAGTGGATGCCATCGCAAAGAAGATTCCCTTAGACCTGAAGATGACTATCGACAGGGCTTTAGAGATGAATGGGGATCTGCGGTCGGAATATGACAACAATAAACAGGTTCGCTCCCTCATCGACACAGCAAGAGCGTTGGAGGGAAAGTCCCGCCACGCCTCCACCCATGCGGCAGGTGTCGTCATCACGAAGAAGAGCATCGACGAATACGTTCCCTTGTATCTGACTGAGAAAGGAATCTCCACCCAATTCCCCATGGGTACCATAGAGGAACTGGGGCTCTTAAAAATGGATTTTTTAGGCTTGCGGAACCTGACTGTGATCCGGGATGCCCTGGAAATGATAAAAGCCAACCACGGCATATCCATCGATTTCTCAAAAATGGATTATGATGACCCGGGGGTTTATGAACTTATCAGCAGTGGCAACACTCTGGGCGTGTTCCAGCTTGAGAGCTCCGGCATGCGTCAGTTCATGATGAACTTGAGGCCCGACTGCTTTGAAGATATCGTGGCCGGTATTTCTCTCTATCGACCGGGCCCCATGGCATCCATCCCCGTTTACATTGAAAATAAAAAAAAACCGCAGCACATCAAGTACATCCACGAGAGTCTCGCGCCCATTCTTTCCGTTACCTATGGCTGTATGGTCTATCAGGAGCAGGTCATGGAAATCGTCCGTGAACTGGCAGGCTATACCTATGGCCGCAGCGACCTGGTTCGGAGGGCAATGAGTAAAAAAAAGCGGGATGTGATGGAGCAGGAAAAGAAATACTTCATCTACGGGAAAGACGACGAGAACGGCAGTCCGGAAATCATGGGATGCATCCGCAACGGCATTTCAGAGAGAGCGGCGGCGGAGATCTATAGCCAGATGGACAGCTTTGCCGAATACGCCTTCAACAAGTCCCATGCTGCCGCCTATGCGGTAGTTGCCTACGAAACAGCATATCTGAAGACCCATTATCCTGTGGAATTCATGGCTGCTCTTATGAGCAGCGTCATGGGGGATTCGGACCAGATAGCCAAATACATCCGGAACTGTAAGGATATGAAGATCCGGGTTCTGCCTCCCGACGTCCTCGTCAGTGAAAAGAAGTTCACAGTAAACAGCGGGAAGATTCAATTCGGACTCTTAGGGGTCAAAAATGTAGGCGAAGGAGTGGTGGATGCAATCGTTTCCATGCGCGAAAAAGATCCTCCCCGGGACTTCTTCCGATTCATACAGCAGATCGATATACGGGAAATCAACAAAAAAGCAGTGGAAAGTCTGATCAAAGCGGGAGCCTTTGACAGCCTCAATGAAAACAGGGCACAGCTTATGGCAATCTATGAAGGGCTTATAGAAGCGGCCCAGTGCGATTATCGGAAAACCATAGCCGGTCAGTTGTCACTCTTTGAAGAGAATCAGGATGTCATGGGTGGATGCAATGGACCGGATCAGTTTCCCCAGGTGGAAAACTTCGATCAAAGTCTCCTGATTGCCATGGAAAAGGAGATGCTGGGAGTGTATGTAACGGGCCACCCTCTGGATACCTACGCGGACCGCATCAGGGACATAGCAACCATCACCACGGATGAATTGACTCACGGCGAAGAGGGAGATCTGTCAAAAGACGGAATGGCTGTGACAATGGGGGGCATCATAAGCGGGAGAAGGACCCTGATTACCAAGAAGAACAACATGATGGCCTTCCTGCAGGTAGAGGACCTGTACGGGACCATCGAAGTAATCGTATTCCCCAACGTCTATGAGCGCCACAGGGAGCTGCTTCAGGAGGACAGAGTTGTTATCATCAAAGGTACCGTCAACTGTAAGGAGGAAGAAACTCCCAAGATATTGGCCGATAAGATCTTCCCCATTGAAGAATACGGAAGGAACGAAGGACAGAAACCTGTGAAGCTTCGAATTCCAGACACCATGGATGAAGAGATGGCATTGTGCGATATCAAGAATCTGCTCTGCTCTTATCCGGGTGATTCCCCGGTATTGATTTATGTTGCTTTTTCGGGAAAGTGTTTCAAGGTGGATACGAGGCTTTGGGTGAATCCCTCGGAGGATTTCTACCGGGAGATGGAGGCATTTGTGGGCAAAGAGAACATCAAATAAGGAGATACATCATGAAGACAATAGGCGTACTGACCAGCGGCGGAGATGCCCCCGGCATGAATGCAGCCATTCGGGCAGTTGTAAGAGCTTCTATCTACAATAAAATTAAGGTTTACGGTATCCGCAGGGGTTATGAAGGGCTGCTGGAAGGGGACATAGAGGAAATGGAAGTCTCCTCTGTGTCGGACATCATTCAGCGTGGGGGAACCGTGCTTCGAACAGCCAGGAGCGACGAATTTATGGAGCCTTCCGGCTTCCGGAGGGCTTTGGATATGTTGGAGAATTTTGAAATCGGCGGGTTGGTGGTGATCGGCGGCGACGGGTCTCTGAGAGGAGGGCTGGAACTATCCGGAGCCGGTATCAAGGTAATGGGGATACCGGGTACCATCGATAACGATCTGGCCTATACGGAATACAGTGTGGGTTTTGATACGGCGGTAAATACGGCACTGTCATCCATCGGCAACATTCGCGACACCTCCTCCTCCCACGGACGTTGTACCGTAGTGGAGGTCATGGGACGCAACTGTGGGGATATCGCCCTCTATGCCGGCCTTGCAGGAGGTGCCGAGTACATTCTGGCTCCTGAAGAAGAGGTGGACATCAATGCCATGTGCAGAAAAATCATACAGGGGAAAAACAGGGGGAAACTCCACAGCCTCATCATCCGTGCGGAAGGCGTTGCCTTAGGCTCGGCAGAGCTGGCGGATATTATTGAAAAGCGCACCGGATTGGATACAAAGGTGGTGGTGTTGGGCTATACCCAAAGAGGAGGGTCTCCCACGGCCAGGGATCGAATTCTGGCAAGCCGAATGGGCTATCGGTCTGTGGAACTGCTTCTTTCCGATAGCCCCAGCAGGGCCATAGGTATTAAGGGCGGAACAATCATAGATGTGGATCTTACGGAAGCCCTGGAAATGAAAAAAAAATGGGATGGATCCATCATGGACCTGGCTGATATTTTATCCATTTGATCCAACCACCGGAAAGATGGATATCAGGAAGCAGGAACCACAATGACCTGTGCCTGCTTTTTAACCTGATCTGTTAGTTGTTGTACCAGGTTGCTGCTTTCGGAGGATTCACCGGACTCCCCAAGTACGATGTTTGTAATCTTGTACTTTTTTACTAAATCTGTCAATGTATCCAATACATCATTGGAGCGGACCACTGTCAGCTGCGCTCCGTATTCCATGGCTTTCTCGTAGAGATATTCCAAGGCCTCACCCTCTTTGGAGCTGCCCAGAAACTTAAACTGATAATGAGCTACATGGATAATGAAAAGTTCTCCCCGGGTATCGTTAAGCAGTTCATGGCCGTATTGAATCAATCGATCGCAGGTCTTTTGCTGCGTAACGCAGACCATCACGTTCTTCATGAAGTTTCCTCCCCTTTAGCAAAATGGTTTCTTCACGAATGATTATACATGAACTTCCGGAATATTACCATCCTTTACGGGCGGT
>CAYOYO010000080.1:0-8570 GCA_964408195.1 uncultured Oscillospiraceae bacterium
GGTAAGATTTCCGATGAGCGTTTTGCCAAGATGACCGCCAATTACGAAGCCGAGCAGCATACTCTTGAATATCGAGTAGCGGAACTGAAATCTGCTATTACTGTGGAAAAGGAGAGCACACTGGGTGTAGACCACTTCCTTGCCTTGGTAAGAAAGTACACAGATATACAGGAACTCACAGCGGAGATTATCCGGGAGTTTGTTGAAAAAATCTATGTTTACAAGGCAGAGCGCATTGATGGCAGACGAGTACAGCGTATCAAAATCGTTTATAACTGCATTGGCGAATTTGACCCACCGGTTTCTACATCCACCACAGAACAAGAAAAATCGGCATAGCCGGTAATACTACCAAACTATGCCGATATTTTTCCGAGATTAAAAATCCCTAAGACTAACCCTCTAATGCAGTGCTTGTTTGTTTTTATATCTTTTTTGCATCTTCACCGAAAGACTCCGAAATTGTCGGGGTTAAAACTCAGCGGATTTTGGCGTTCTGGGGAAAGGCAGCACGTCCCTGATGTTGGACATGCCGGTGATATACATGATGATTCGTTCAAAGCCAAGCCCGTAACCTGCATGCTTTACACCGCCGTACTTGCGCAGATCCATATACCAGTCATACTCTTCCTCCGCCAACCCTGCTTCCCGAATGCGGGAAAGAAGCAATTCATAACGCTCTTCTCTCTGGCTGCCTCCCACGATTTCTCCCACTCCGGGAACCAATAAGTCCATGGCTGCCACGGTTTTCCCGTCGTCGTTGAGACGCATATAAAAGGCTTTGATCTCTTTTGGATAGCCGGTTACGAAAACCGGTTTTTGGAATATCTTCTCTGTAATAAAGCGTTCATGCTCCGTCTGCAGATCAATCCCCCATTCCACGGGAAATTGGAAGGCCTCACCGGATTTTTTCAAGAGATCAATGGCTTCGGTATAGGTGATGCGTTCAAACTGTGAGTTTGCAATATTCTCAAGGCGGTCCAGAAGTCCCTTGTCTACGAACTCATTGAAGAAGGCCATCTCCTGGGGAGCCTTATCCATGACAAAGCGGATGATGTATTTTATCATTTCCTCTGCCAAGTCCATATTGTCGGAAAGATCCGCAAAGGCAACCTCAGGTTCGATCATCCAAAACTCCGAAGCGTGCCTGGAAGTATTGGAGTTCTCAGCGCGGAAGGTAGGTCCGAAGGTGTAAACCCTACGGAACGCCATGGCAAAGGCCTCCGCTTCCAGCTGGCCGCTTACGGTGAGGTTTGTGGCCTTGCCGAAGAAATCCTGGCTGTGGTCAACCCTGCCATCCGGCGTCCGGGGCGGAGTATCCAGGTCAAGGGTAGTGACTCGGAACATCTCTCCTGCGCCTTCCGCATCACTGCCGGTTATGATGGGAGCATGCACATAAACAAAGCCCTGCTCCTGGAAAAACCGATGAATGGCATAGGCAACCAGAGACCTGACCCGGAAGACAGCGGAAAAGGTATTGCTTCTGGGACGAAGATGAGCGATTTCCCTCAGGAACTCAAGGCTGTGCCGCTTTTTTTGCAGCGGATAGTCCGCTGAGGAGCCGGCCTCAATCACTACATCTGTAGCTTTCATTTCAAATGGCTGCTTGGCTTCCGGCGTCAGCACCAGGGTACCGGTCACCGTCAGACCGGAGGCAATGGCTGCCTTTGAAATATCGTTAAAATTGGGGATTGCACTCTCCTCGTACACTACCTGAATGGATTTAAAACAGCTCCCGTCGTTGAGCTCGATAAAGCCGAACCGATTGGAGTCCCGGTTGGTCCTGATCCAGCCGCAGACCTGCACTTCTTTGTCAGCAAAGCTTTGGGGAGATTCAAATATTTCTTTCACTGATACAGATTTCATAATAACTCCTAATTGTACGGAACTTAACAAGTATATTGTCCTTTAAGCGCCGGGGAAATTTCGTAGAACGTAGCTGTTGAGCTCGTGTGTGACAGGAGCGTACACAGACGTACGTGACTGTACACAAAGGCGATAGCAGCATAGCTATGCGGAAATTTAACAAGTCTAAAGGGGTTTCATTGTTGGGAATAGGATAATATCTCTAATCGTCGGCGCATTGGTAATCAGCATAATTACCCTGTCAATCCCGATTCCCAGCCCCCCTGTGGGTGGCAGCCCTACTTCTAAGGCATTCACAAAATCCTCATCCATGGGATGGGCTTCCTCATCGGATCCATCGTCCAACTGGGCCTGCTGCTCCTTGAACCGATTGTATTGGTCAATGGGATCATTGAGTTCGGAGAAGGCGTTGGCGATTTCCCATCCGTTGACGTAGGCCTCGAATCTTCTGGTGATTCTGGGATCCTTGGCATCCCGCTTTGAAAGCGGCGAAACTTCCACAGGATGTCCTGTGACGAAAATCGGTCCATCCAGGTATCCCGGTGCATCTTCGCAGTAAGCCTCGAACATTTCGGCTATAATCTTGCCACGGGAGAGACCCTTGACATCTTCTTTGTCCATACCATAAGCGATGGCCGCCGCCTGGGCTTCTTCGTCCGTGTCGATTTTCGAAAAGTCTACACCGGTGATTTCGGCAATGGCTTCTGCCATATCTACTTTTTTCCAAGGGGGTGTCAGATCAAATGTTTTTCCCTGATACTCGATGACCATAGAACCGTTGGCTTTCAGGGCAGCCTGAGATACCACCTGTTCTGTGACATCCATGACGCTTTCCATGTTGCCGTATGCCATATAGCATTCCATGGAGGTAAACTCTGGGTTGTGATTTTTATCCATTCCTTCGTTACGGAACATCTTGCCCATTTCATAGACCCGGTCCAGGCCTCCTACAATCAGCCTTTTCAGGTAAAGCTCATTTGAGATCCGAAGCTTCATATCCAGATCCAGGGTGTTGTGGTGAGTGGAAAAAGGCCTGGCATTAGCGCCACCGGCGATAGTTGTCAGGATTGGCGTATCCACTTCGAGAAAGTTGTATTGATCCTCTAAAACCCGCTTGATCTGGTGAATAATCTCGGAGCGTTTCCGGAACATGGCGGCCACTTCCGGATTTACGATCAAGTCCACATATCTCTGGCGGTAACGCATGTCCATGTCTTTCAGGCCATGCCACTTGTCCGGCAGGGGTTGGAGAGCTTTGGTGAGCAGAACCAACCGATGGCACTTGATGGAGATTTCTCCGTGCCTGGTGCGGAATACCTGCCCCTCTATTCCTATAATATCGCCGATGTCATAGGTGAGAAAAACTTCGTATTCTTCCGGCGTTATGGCATCCTGACGAACGTAGACCTGAATACGGCCCTGCTTGTCCTGAATATCCACAAAGGAGGCTTTGCCCATCTGTCTTTTGGCCATAATCCTGCCGGCCATGGATACCTCATTGCCTTCCATGAGGTCAAACTGATCTTTGATATCGGCACTATGATGGGTCACATTCCAGGTTTCTATCAAGAAAGGATTTCTGCCCATTGACTGAAGTTTGGCCAGTTTTTCCCGGCGAATCCTTCTCTGCTCGCTCAGATCCTGTTCCTGCTCTTGTTCCGATTCCGTATTTTCTGTGATCATGTTTCTATCTTCGTCCATTTTTTCCTCCAAAGCTCCTTGTCCTTCCGCGCTGCTTCTGTTATGCTCTGGCAACTTTATAAATATCCAGCACCTCATAACGAACGATCCCGTCGGGTACATGGACTTCTGCTATGTCTCCGACCCGTTTCCCCAGAAGCTGCTTCCCCACTTCCGATTCATTTGATATTTTCCCCTCGAAGGGGTCAGCTTCCGTAGAGCCTACTATGGTAAAGTCAATAATATCTCCGGCAGGCAGTTCTTTAATTTTAACATTCAGGCCTACATTGACCTGGTCGTCGGAAATCTCGCTGTGATCCAGAATCTTCGCATTTCGGATCATATGTTCCAGCTTCATAATCCTTTCTTCCAGTTCGGCCTGCTCATTCTTTGCAGCATCGTACTCGGAGTTTTCCGAAATATCACCGTAGGAGATGGCCTCCTTGATACGTTCCGCCACCTCTTTCCGCTTCACTGTAACCATTTCATCGTACTCCGCAACGATATTATCATACCCTTCTTGCGTCAACAGAATAACTTCGGACATTGAAATTCTCCTCCACTTCGGCGAAGGAGGCAAACAAGTTGCCCCTTCTGATTGTCTTATTATTATATTTGTGCTGCAAAACTTTATGTCATTGGCCTGCCTATACGCGGCTTATTGTACAATACCCCATATAAAAAGTCAAGGAAATCAGGGTAAAATAAGGCAGGAAGCGATTTCGTAAAGATCCTCCAATGTTACGGCGCTATTTACCTTGCGGCGAAGCTGTGCAGCACCCTGCGTCCCCTTGAGATACCAGCCGATATGCTTGCGCATTTCCTGCACTGCCTGCTTTTCTGCCTTCTCCACGACGAGAAGACCGATGTGCCGCAGGATGGTTTGCCCCTTTTCCTTTGAGGAAGGCGGAGGCGGCAGGAGACATCCTTTATTAAGAGCAATAGCATCTCGGAATACCCATGGGTTTCCTAAGGCGCCTCTGGCTATCATAACAAAGTCACAATCCGTTTCCGCAAGCATCCGATTGGCATCTTCTCCGGTAAAAACATCCCCGTTTCCGATTACCGGAATGGACAATATAGATTTAACCGCGGCGATCGCCTCCCAATCCGCCTTGCCGCTGTACATTTGTTCTCTGGTCCTTCCGTGTACGGCAATCCCGGAGGCTCCCGCCTCTTCCATTCTCTTTGCAAAATCCATCAGGTTGATTTGATTCTTGTCCCAGCCTAACCTGCATTTGACGGTTATGGGTTTTGGCAGCCTTCCCAGGCGTTCTGCGGCTTTTCGCTCGGCCTCGACCATCGCCGTTACAATTGTGGATGCAAGTTGGGGATCCTTCATCAAGGCAGCTCCTTCCCGATTTTTTGCAACTTTTGGCACCGGGCAACCCATATTCACATCGATGATGCAGTTGCCACGATTTGACAGCTTTTCCACTGCCAAGGCCATGATGTCCGGATCTGATCCGAAGAGCTGATAAGCGATGGGAGATTCTTC
The DNA here is from genome assembly GCA_964408195.1 of uncultured Oscillospiraceae bacterium. Taxonomy (GTDB): domain Bacteria; phylum Bacillota; class Clostridia; order Peptostreptococcales; family Anaerovoracaceae; genus UBA1426. The sequence continues at coordinate 5,045 of CAYOYO010000080.1, forward strand.
CGGATGAAATTCCAGTAAGGTCTCGGTTTTTTTGCCCTCATAATATAAACCTTTGGCGCTGACCATTTCCGAATAGACCATTGCCGCGCCCTGCTCTTTGCAGAGCCTGCGAAAAGGACTGTCTGTAACCCCTGCCAGGGGAGCAAGGAGAAACGGGTTTTCCAGAGTAACATTCCCTATTTTGTATATCGTATTTTTTCCCATTTGCTCCTCTTTATGAGCTACAAAATCTCTCGGTAGGAAAACCAGCCAAAGGGTCTGTCCCCGTGGCTGGTTTTGTTGATGGCTTGTATCGTTGATCGAATCTCAATATCCACCGAACATGGAAAGCAGTACACCTGCGGCAACGGCGGAGCCGATGACACCGGCCACGTTGGGGCCCATAGCGTGCATGAGCAGGAAGTTGCCGGGAAGGGCTTCCTGGCCTACCTTCTGGGACACACGAGCTGCCATGGGTACCGCGGATACTCCCGCAGATCCGATCAGAGGATTGATGGTTCCTCCCGAAAGGACATTCATCAGCTTGGCTACCAGTACACCCCCTGCTGTCCCGATCATAAAGGCGAATACACCCAGAATTACGATCTGAATGGTATCCAGTACCAGGAAGGTGGGGCCCACTGCGGAGGCTCCCACGGAGACGCCTAAGAAAATGGTGACGATGTTCACCAGGGCGTTGGCAGCGGTGTCGGAAAGCCGTAAGGTCTTTCCGCTCTCTTTGAACAGGTTCCCCAGCATCAGCATCCCTACCAGAGGGGCTGCAGGGGGCAAAATCAGAGACACTACCACTGTGACCATGATGGGGAAGATGATTTTCTCCCTCTGGCTCACCGGCCGCAGCTGCTGCATCTTGATGGTCCGTTCTTTTTTCGTGGTCAGAAGCTTCATGATGGGAGGCTGGATCACCGGCACCAGAGCCATGTAGGAATAGGCTGCTACGGCAATGGCTCCCAAAAGATGCGGGGCTAATTTCGTGGTTAAAAAGATGGCCGTTGGTCCATCTGCTCCTCCGATGATCCCGATGGAAGCTGCCTCCTGGGCATTAAAGCCTGCAATCAATACCGCGCCCAGAAAGCTGGTGAAGATGCCGAACTGGGCTCCCGCTCCCATGAGAAGGGACCTGGGATTGGCAATCAGCGGACCAAAGTCCGTCATGGCTCCTACCCCCATAAAGATCAGAGGCGGCAGGATTCCCATCTTATTCAGCTGGTAGAACCAGTAGAAGAGGCCTCCTTCGTCAAACATCCCTGACAAAGGCAGGTTGGATAGCAGCATTCCGAAGGCGATGGGCACCAGCAGCAGCGGTTCAAACCCGTGGTGAATAGCCAGATAGAGAAACAGCAGTGCCACCCCAATCATGATGGCGCTTTTGTAGTCCATATTCAAAATACCTGTTGTGTCGATAAATTCCATTAAGGTATCGATAATCATTTCATGTTTTCCTCCCTTTCATTATTTCCGGAATTCACCGGAGAACTTTGCCTTTCGGCCTTATTTAAGGGAGAGGAGTATGTCGCCGGTATTCACTGACGCGCCCTTCACTACCTGTACCGTATCTACCACACCTGCTCTGGGTGCCATGATTTCGTTCTCCATCTTCATGGCTTCCAGCATGAGCAGAATCTGGCCTTCCGTTACGGAATCCCCTGCTTTGACTCTCACATCCAGGATGGTTCCCGGCATAGGAGCTTCGATGGTCATGGCCCCTGCCGCGGGGGCAGCGGAGGGTGCCGGTGCAGCAACAGGAGCCGGAGCCGCGGCAGCAACAGGTGCGGGAGCAGGTGCGACAACGGGAGCTGCCACAGGAGCCGGGGCTGGCGCTGCTACTGACTGACCGCTCACTTCTTCTACTTCGACTGCATAGGCTACTCCATTTACTACGATATTATATTTCTTCATTTCCTTATCTCCTTAATCGTATAAATTAAAATTATTTGTTAGCATAGGACTAGAACTTCCTGCTTTCGATGCAATCCGCGGTACCCGCTGTATCCCAGGGTGTACGATTGCCTGAAAGCCGCTGAATTTTGCGAATTACCAGCTTGCTTACCGTTTCCTGACCCTGGCTTGCCGCGATAGCTGCCATGAGAACGGCCGCCAGCTCATTTCCAGAGGGGTCGGCGGTTACTGCAGCCTGTTGGGGTTTCGCTGTCAGGATTTTTTCAGCTGGAGCTGCTTTGATTGCCTCTGCGGACAACGCCGGTGCGCTTGCCTTTTTCTCTGCTCTCCGGATAATGCCGGAAATGAAGGCTATAATCCCCCAAAGCAATATCAGGACTGCAAAGGTAGTACCCATGCCCATCAGCGTCGTCACCAGACCGGCTGCTGTTTTTTCACCGATAGTCAGGGTTTCAAACAGTGCCGGGTCCGCAAAACGTTCCATCAAACCTAATTCTTGCATTGATCACACCTCCTACAGCGGAATATTGCCGTGCTTCTTTGCAGGGAGAGACTCTCTCTTGGAAGCCAGCATATCAAAGGCGCTGATGATCCGTTGCCTTGCCGTTGCAGGCTCAATCACATCGTCTACATAACCCATTTCTGCAGCACGGTAGGGGTTGGAGAACTTTTCTTCGTATTCGGCAATTTTCTCCTGCCTCTTGGCAACCGGATCGGCCGCGTTTTTAATGTCGTTTTTGAATACGATATTGGCTGCCCCTTCCGCACCCATTACGGCAATCTGTGCGCTGGGCCACGCAAACACCATGTCTGCTCCCAGTTCCTTGTTGCACATGCCGATATATGCTCCTCCGTAGGCCTTACGAACGATCATTGTGACCTTGGGTACGGTGGCTTCGCAGTAGGCGTAGAGGAGTTTCGCACCGTGGCGGATGATGCCTCCGTATTCCTGATCCGTTCCCGGAAGGAAACCGGGAACATCTACGATGGTCAGAAGCGGAATGTTGAAAGCATCGCATCGTCTCACAAATCTTGCGGCTTTGTCCGAAGCGTTAATGTCCAGGCAACCTGCAGCAAACTTTGGCTGGCTGGCAATAACACCCACCGTCTGGCCATCCAGTCGAATATAGCAGGTTACTATGTTCTTTGCGTAATGCGGCATCACATCATAGATGACTCCGTTGTCCGCCATCTTTTTGATGATATCATAAACATCATACGCCTTATTTGGATTTTCAGGAATGATCTCGTTGAACTCTGGAATCATGCGGTTTGCATCGTCTGAGGAGCTGTAGACAGGAGGCGCCTCAAGATTGTTTGACGGAAGATAGGAGAGCAGTTCTCTCACCTTAGCAAGGGTATCTGCATCGTCCTTGCCGATGAAATGGGCCACACCGCTGATGGAGTTATGGGTCATGGCTCCGCCTAATTTCTCCGGTGAAATATCTTCGCCGGTAACGGTCTTGATGACCTGGGGACCGGTGATAAACATCTGGCTGGTCTTATCTACCATGAATACATAGTCCATGATAGCAGGGGAATAAACGGCGCCGCCTGCGCATGGCCCCATGATAACGGAGATTTGAGGAATCACTCCGGAGGAAATGGTATTGTTATAGAAAATCTT
>CAYOYO010000081.1:0-8547 GCA_964408195.1 uncultured Oscillospiraceae bacterium
GTTGGTATTGACTACCATTCCGTCTGTAGGAGGTGTGGAGCATGCAGCAACGACGCCGCTGCCATTCACATCCACCATGCACATACGACACGCTCCGTAAACACTCATATCTGAATGGTAGCAGAATGTGGGTAAATCAATCTTTGCTTTTCGTACCAATTCCAGAAGGTTTCTTTCTCCATCCATAGGCACTGTCATCTTATCGATCGTCACTGTCTGTTTTTTGAACATGGAAATCACCTCGTTATCCTATCGCAACAGCGTTAAACTTGCAGCTTTCCACACAGGCGCCGCACTTTATGCATTTTTCTATGTCAATGGTATAAGGAATCCCTTTTGCACCTTCTATGGCATCCACGGGACATTTCTTTGCACAGATCCCGCAGCTTTTGCATTTTTCCTCTACAATGCTATATTTCTTAAATGCCTCGCATCGGTTGGCGGGACAGCGGCCTTCAAAGACATGGGCATTGTATTCATCCCTGAAATATTTCAGAGTGGAGAGCACAGGGTTGGGAGCCGTCTTGCCCAGGCCGCAGAGGGAACCCACTTTCACAACTTGAGCCAATTCCTCCAACAAAGTCAGGGTTTCGGCGGTGCCTCTCCCTTCGATAATATCATTAAGGAGGTTCAACATCTGCTTTGTACCTTCCCGGCAAACAACACACTTTCCGCAGGATTCACTCTGAGTGAACTGCATAAAGAAACGTGCCGTCTCAACCATACATGTTTGCTGATTGATGACAACCAAACCGCCGGAACCTACCATGGCGCCTACTGCTTTCAGGTTCTCATAATCTAAGGGGAGGTCTAGATGCTCCTTGGTCAGGCAACCGCCGGAGGGTCCGCCGATCTGAACTGCTTTATAATCCAGGCCGCAGCAGGTTCCGTCGTCGTTTAATACACCGCCGCCGATGTCTCCGATAATCTGTCTCAGAGTAGTTCCAAAGGGAACTTCGATGAGCCCCGTATTCGTCACATGACCGGTGAGAGCGAATGTCTTCGTGCCGTTTGAGGTGGCGGTCCCGATGGAAGCGTAGGCTTCTGCACCCATCTGCATGACCACAGGCACATTGGCAAAAGTTTCTACGTTGTTGATTACCGTAGGTTTTCCAAAGAGACCGGATTGTGCGGGAAACGGTGGTTTCGGGCTCGGCATGCCCCGTTTGCCTTCAATGGAAGCTATGAGGGCTGTCTCTTCCCCGCAGACGAAAGCGCCTGCCCCTTCCATGATGTGAATGTCGAAGTCCATACCGGAACCGAATACATCTTTGCCGAGGAAACCGGAATTTCGGGCATCTTTCACAGCGGCTTTCAACCTTTCAACGGCCAGGGGATACTCGGTTCTCACATAGATATATCCTTCCGTAGCACCTACGGCTTTCGCCGCCACCAGCATACCTTCAAGGACGCTGTGGGGGCAAGCTTCCAGGAGACAACGGTCCATAAAGGCTCCCGGATCTCCCTCATCCCCGTTGCAGATGATGTATTTCACCGGGTTTTCCTGAATTCTCGTCAGCTCCCATTTGCGGCCCGTTGGAAAGCCGCCGCCACCCCGGCCACGGAGGCCCGATTCTGTCATGAGCCTGCAGATTTCCTCGCCGGTCATCTGTGTACAGGCTTTTTCTGCCATTGCATAGCCGTCTTTGGCGATATATTCCTCCATGTCCAGAGCATCCATATGTCCGCAATGCTTGATGCCCAGCCTGTGCTGTCTGGCATAGAAGGGTATGTCATGGGCTTTTTCGATAGGGGTCCCGGTATCCGGAGAGGTGTAGAGCAGTCGATCAACGGCTTCTCCATTCAGGATTGTCTTTTCTAAAATCTCACCCACGTCATCCGGCTTTACTTTTATGTAAAGGATTTCTTCAGGATAAATGGTGACCAACGGACCCATCTGGCAGAATCCCTGACAGCCGCTTTTTGCCATCACGTAGTCCTTTTTCTCTTCTTCATCCAGTTCTACCGACACAGATATGGAAAGGCCTCTTTCCCGGATTTTGCCCACAAATTCCTCATATACTTTCAGAGAGCCGTTTGCAACGCAGCCCGTTCCTGCGCAGATCATGATACGGGACTTGTATTGGGACAAATTGGATTCGAACGCTTCTTTACGCTCGTTTAAAGTCATCTTAGTGATCACTGTCGACACCCTCCTCTCTTTTAATTTCTTCCAGTAACGCCAGGGTGCTATCTGGTGTCATGAGTCCGTGTACCTGGTCATCGATTACTACCACAGGGGCCAGTCCGCAAGCTCCCAGACACGCTACGGTTTCGAGAGTAAACAACATGTCGGGCGTGGTGTGATTTTTCTTTGTGAGTCCCAGGTTCTTTTCCAGAGCATTCAAGATATCCTGAGATTTTCTCACATGACAGGCCGTGCCGTCACAGAGCTTTATTACGTGTTTGCCTTTTGGTTCCAGCGTAAAATGAGAATAGAAGGTAGCCACTCCATAAACAGTGGAAGTAGATATTCCTAAGGCAGTTGATACAAAGGTCATGATATCTTCCGGCAAATACTTATATTCCTCCTGCATATCCTGCAAAATCGCAATCAACTTGTGAGGGTTGTGTTCATATTTGTCCAGGATGGAACAAACTTTGTCAAATTTGGTGCCGATGGTGCTGCTCATATTCAGAACTCCTCCTTGTTCTCCAACATCTCTGTGAGATGTTTCGATAATATTGCCAATGAAGTAGCCATGTTTTCGTTTTGGACTACCACATGATCCGGAACTGTAAGGTGGACGGGTGCAAAATTCCAGATTGCCAGTATCCCACCCGCTGCCATACGATCGCATACCTCCTGGGCCGCTCCGGCAGGAACTGCAATGATTCCGATGTGAATTTTCAGCCTTCGGCAAACGTCTTCCAGCCTGTCGATGTGGAGGATCTGTTTGCCGGCTATTTCTGTGCCCACAAGGTCTTCGTCCGAATCAAAGCCCATGAGTATTTTCAGACCGTACTCATCGAAACCTCTATAGTGGAGCAGAGCGCTGCCCAAGTGACCTGTTCCCGCTATGACCGCTTCCTCAACATTGTCGTAACCCAGAAATCGTTCGATATCACGGATGAGCTGCCCCGCGGCAAATCCGCTTTTGGGCTTTCCCCCACTGCTGCTTACCGCCGCCAGATCCTTTCTCACTTGGACTTCGTTGAGCCTCATAGCGCTTGCGATTAGGGGTGCGGAGATATACCCTTCTCTGTCGGCAGAGTTCTTGATATAGTTCAAATAGAGGGGCAACCGCTGCAACAGCTGTTTTGATATGGCATAGGAACCCTTTGTCTTATTCATCCATTACCAACTCCTTTTCTCTATCCAATCCGTTTTTATCAGTATTTTTATCTCGATATAATTATACTGTTAAACTTTAGTCAATGTCAACGCATAATTAGAAAAAGTTAACAACCTTAATATCTTTCTTTCGAATTGCATTTCTACAGCCGCTATTGATTTGTCACTGGGTTTTGGGGTATATTACTTTTTAAGGTGCGGGAGCTTTTACGGGTTTCTCTCTTCCAATAGGTACCGAAGGTTATATGCAATTTTTTTTATAGAATTTACAACACACAAGGAGGAACAAATGGCAAAAGATTTTCTGGCAGCAGTAGCCGAAAGGCGCAGTCACTACGCCATAGGCGGCGAAGCGGCCACTTCAGACCAAAGAATCACAGAGATATTAGAGCAAGCGGTGTTGCACTCTCCATCCGCATATAACTCCCAATCCACCAGAGTAGTTCTTCTGTTGGGAGAACACCATAAAAAACTTTGGACCATGCTGACAGAGATTATGCGTGCGAAGTTGTCTCCGGAAAAGTTTCCTCGGACAGAAGAAAAGATCAAAGGCTTTATGGCCGGTTACGGTACAGTCTTGTTCTTTGAAGATATGGATGTTGTGCAGGGACTCATCGAGAAATTCCCCACCTACAAGGAGAATTTCCTCAGTTGGTCGTTGCAGGGGGCTGGCATTATGGAATATGTTGTCTGGACCGCCTTGGAGACGGAAGGTTACGGAGCTTCGCTGCAGCACTACAACGAGTTGATCAGCAAGGAAGTGGCCAAGGAATGGAACCTACCCGACCATTGGCGTCTGGATGCCCAAATGCCCTTCGGCAATATTACGGCAGAACCGGCCAAAAAAACCTTCAAACCTTTGGAGGAAAGGCTGATTATCCATAGGTAGGAGCTGCAAACCATAAAGGCAGAAGCAAAGCCCCCATATAACAGAAAGTTTTACTTTCTGTTATATGGGGGCTTTTATTATAGATGAAATTCTTTACTTTGTTATCCACTTCGGTGATTTCTAAAATGCGATGACATCCCGTTAATGATTACTTCTTAATATGGTTTTCCAGAATCATTCCCGTATACATTACGGGATCCCTGGTAGTAGAGTAAGGAGGCGAATAGGCCAGATCCAGATGGAAGAGGTCCTCGGCTTTTGCGCCAAACGTAATGGCCGTTGCAAAGACGTCAATCCGTTTGTCCACACCATCCTCACCAAGGATTTGAACCCCCAGAAGCCTTCCGGTGTCTTTGTCGGCGATCCCTTTAATGATAAGTTCCTTCCCACCCATATAACCGGTCTTTGCAAGTTTGCGATCAAGGCTTGTCGCTAGAGAATATCCTTCCTTTTTTGCTTCTCTTTCGGAAAGACCCGTGAGGGCTACTGTCATGTCGAAGATCCGAAAGATTCCCGTACCCAAAACGCCTCGGAATTCTATATTCCCACCGGCCAGATTTTCTCCGGCTATTCTTCCCGTCTTGCTCGCCGTTGTCCCAAGTGCACGAAACACCGGCTTCCCGGTAACAACGTGAAATTGCTCCATGCAATCGCCGCATGCATAGATATCCGGCAAATTGGTTTCCAGCCTTTTGTTGACTTTGATGGCCCCTGTCACTCCGATTTCAATTCCCGCCGCAGCAGCGATTTCCACGTTGGGACGGATCCCCGTCGCAAGAATTACCAAATCCGCCTTCAGACTTCTGCCGTCGGACAACCTCACTTCCTTATCCCCGATTTCCTCTGCAGAGACGCCGGTGAACACGGGCACATGGTGCTTTTTTAAGTGTTCTTCCACAATGGCTGCTACCTCAGAATCCAATCCCGGAGTCACCTGATTGAGTTTTTCCAACATGGCCACTTCAATATTTAGCCTCTTCAGATTTTCGCATAATTCCAAGCCGATAAAACCCGTACCGATAATGACTGCGGTCTTTGGATTACTGCTGTTAATATACTCCTTAATCCTGAGCATATCGGAAAAGTATCGCAATACGAAAACATGGTCACGATCCGCTCCGGGAATCGGCGGAAGGATGGCACGGGCGCCCATTGCAAGGACCAGTTTGTCATACCGGTCCTCGAAGACACTCCCGGTTTTCATGTCTTTCACCGAAAGGGATTTCGTTTCCGGGTGGATGGACAGTACTTCATGTTCGATATGTACATCGCTGTTGTACTTCTCTTTAAAATAAGCCGGGCCTCTTGGTCTCAATTGATTTTCACTTTTTACTACATCGCCGATGTAATAAGGCATCCCTCAACTGGCATACGAGATGTGACGACTTTTCTCGTAGATGACAATTTCCGACTGAGGCGCATCTCTCCGGGCTTTTGCCGCGGCCGCGGTCCCTGCGGCCACTCCACCTATTACAACAATCCTCATCCTCTTCCCTCCTTAAACGCTGCTTATCCGTGCTCATTTATTTATTTTGTATAGGTACCCGAAAAGCGCAAAAAATAAGCATCGCAAATCGGAAAAGTACAGGCATGAGAGAAAGCATATTTTCCTTTCGACGAACAGTCTGTTATAATAACCCCATAATAAGGGCAAGAGGAGAGGCAAAAATATGGATACAAGAGTGGCTATGATCGGCATCATCGTAGAAAGCCGCGAATCCACCGATCGAATGAACGAACTCCTTCACGAATATGGGGGCTTTATCATAGGACGAATGGGTATCCCATATCCGAAACGGGATATCTCTGTCATCAGCATTGCCATAGATGCTCCCCAGGATACAATCAGCGCGCTGTCGGGAAAACTTGGTATGCTGCCCGGCATCAGCACAAAGACCATATATTCCAGAATAACCGACGACAAGGAGAATCGATGACTCACCGCAAGCGGGTAGAATGGGCAAGACTGGATAATGCGTCAAAAATTTTTCCGGCTGTCCGAAGCAGCAAAGACACGAAAGTATTCCGACTTTCCTGTGAACTGACGGAGGTTGTAGATGCAGGTTTATTGCAGCAAGCGACAGACTTGACGCTTGAAAGCTTTCCCATGTTTCGGTCAGTGCTTAGGCAGGGGGTTTTCTGGTACTACTTGGAAATCAGCGACCTAGTACCCTTAGTCTTCGAAGAATCCAATCCCGTCTGCGCTCCCATTTATTTTGGCGACAGGCGAAACCTCCTGTTTCGGGTCTTTACCTTTCACAACCGCATTAATGTGGAGGTCTTTCACGCCCTCACCGACGGGATTGGCGCGTTGGCTTTTCTCCGATCCCTGGTGCACGAGTATCTCTTGTTGAAGCATGGTGAATGCTTTTCGGGAATCAACCTTCCCGAAAGGAACAGGTCGCCGGTCAGCCGGAAAATGGATGACAGCTTTACCAGACATTTTACCGGAAGAAGGGAGTTCCTAGGAAGAAAAAAGGATACAAGAAGCGGAAGTAGAGAAAAAGCTTATCAGATAAGAGGAGTCAAACTGGAAGAAAACAGAACTAGCCTCATAGAAGGGTCTATGTCCGTGAAATCCCTCCTGGGGCTGGCCCACAAATACAATACCACCATGACCGTCTTCTTAACATCTCTTCTGCTGTGTTCCATTTATGAAGAAATGCCATTAAACAAAAAACACCAACCTGTGGTGCTTTCCGTCCCCGTGGATTTGCGCCATTTCTTTCCCTCTGAAACATCACGGAACTTCTTTTCCACGATGAAGGTGGGGCACCATTTCAGCGGCGTGGATTACGATTTTAATCAGGTGGTCCATTCCGTGAGCAAGGCTTTTACAGATAACCTGACCCATGATTACCTGAGAGTTCAACTTGACCGGTTGATTTCCCTGGAGCATAATCCCCTTATTCGGTTGATTCCCCTGTTCCTGAAGAACCTGGTCCTTCGTATCGCTGCAGGCATAAAAAACCGGGGAGTCAGCTCTTCCCTATCCAATTTGGGAATCGTAAGCATGCCTCCCGAGCTTTCTCCCTTCATCCGCCAGTTCAGTGCCTGCACCGGTGCTGCCAGGCCCCAGATTACCATGTGTTCTTACCAAGACAGAACGGTGATCAGCTTTACCTCCCCTTTCAGAGAAACGGATATACAGCGATCTTTTTTTCGATTTCTTACGGGGCAGGGTATCGAAGTTCAGATTTCATCAAACGATTAACATAAACGAAAGCGAGAAAATCTTTGGGATACTGTGAATACTGTAAAGTTCAAATCCGGGGGGATAAAAGAAAATGTATCCTTTGCGGAAACAGCCTTTCTCCGGATAAAGATACTGCCGGGTCCTGTGAAGCAGGACGGAAAGAGGTTTATCCCACCATACCCCCATCCTATCAAAGGCACCTGGCCATGCGAATCATGGTCTTCATTTCCCTTGCCTCTGTGGTGGTGAGCTTCGCCGCTTATCTGATCTTCCCAGCAGATGTCAATTGGCCTCTGCTTCTCGTGTTCGGACTGGCCAGCACCTGGATCAGCCTGCTGGCAATCGTAAAGAAGAGACATAACATCCCCAAAACCATCTTGTGGCAGGTGATTATCGTATCCTTGCTATCACTGTTTTGGGACTGGGAGACCGGGTGGAAAGGCTGGTCCATAGATTATGTAATCCCCATCACCTACGTGGCCGCCATGCTTGTCATGTATGTTACCGCCAGAATTATGAAGCTCAGCGTCAGGGATTACATCACCTATGCCCTACTAGATGGCATATTCGGTATCATCCCTGTTGTCTTTATCCTCTTTGAATGGTCTTTCGTCAAGTTCCCTTCAATCATCTGCGCGGCGGCCAGCGTCATCTTCCTATCCGCAATCTTCATTTTTCACGGGGATAGCATAAAGGTAGAACTGAACAAGCGGATGCATATATAAGGTGTCAGACACCTTTACAAATACATCTGTTCTAAACCCCCGTGTTCCTGTTTACAAAGCTTTGATTTCTTTTTTGTAGAGGTGCATCAGCAGATAAGCACTGGCAATGATGGACAGTATTTCTGCAAGAGGAAAAGAGAACCAGAAAGCATCCAAGCCTCCTGTGCGTGCCAGCACCCATGCCAAAGGCAGGATCAGAACCAGTTGCCTCAGCAGGGAGACCAGAAGGCTGAGCACGCCATGCCCCAAGGCTTGGAACAAGGTAGAACTGGTAATCCCAAATGCAGCAGGAATAAAACAGATACTCAGGACCCGGAGAGCTCTTACCCCTATTGACATCATCTCCTCGGAAGCGTTGAAAAGTTCCATGAAAGCAACAGGAAATATGAGAAATATGGCAGTACCTGCCAGCATCAAAGATGCTGAAAAAAGTAGGGTCCAT
>CAYOYO010000082.1:0-4601 GCA_964408195.1 uncultured Oscillospiraceae bacterium
ACCGTCCATTTCCGGAGAAAGCTCCGATTCAGCGTGGTGGAGGATCTGTTGATAATGCGTACTTGTAAGTAATGTGCAGTCTGTTCAATGTGCAAAATTTCAATTAATCCGGGGGATCCCGCTCCAATTCAACGATATTTGTGCAAAATTTTAATTAATATTTCCATAAATGTAATATCACATCTTTCTATTTCGAACTAGTTGAATTTTTGCACAGGAAATGCGGTAAATGTCAATTCGTTCTTGGATTAATTGAAATTTTGCACACATGGTGGTGTGGACATTTTATTTGACTGGTTAACCAGCGGATCCAAGACTCTGTGTACCCTGCCGGGCATATTCCGGGAGTCTTGCACCCCATTCATTTTAAACTTTTTTACTGACGTTTTCTTATTTGGTTATTCCCCGGGTTGGTAATCCTGAAAAAAATATTTTCTCTTAGTGAAGATGTAATAGGCTGGCACGGCATATAGGAATATGGCATAGGGAAGTGCCCCCGGCCCCACACCCATGAAGCCGAGGGGAACAGAGGAGGCAATTGCCCAGGGGACCAGCCCGGCTATGACGATTGTTGAATTACCAATATCGATGGCCAGTTCCTGCGCTGTGCCTCCCTGGTTTCTGTATGGCTGACTCAGGATGGATGCGCTCATAGTAGTAGCGATGGTCTGATTGCAAAAGACGGCGCAGAAAATCAGCCCTGCAAGTGCAGTTATAGGAAACCGGCCCGCTTTGTGCATGCCCAGTTCCAGTCTGTCCTGCAATTCACGGATCATCCCGGTCCCTTCAAAAATATCGGAATAGGTACAAGAAATCATCACAATTGCGCAGACCTCCAGCATAGAGACAAGCCCTCCCCCATTAAGCATAGTGCCGAAAGAGCTGCTGACCTCATCATAACCCATGATACAGATCTGCAGAAATTTGGAAAGAGATGTTTCCTGCAAGAAGACGCAGGATAAACCGGAGCTAAGAATACTGCATCCCATGGCAATTTTTACATCCACCTTCACCAGAGGGAGAATCAACATCAACAAAGCCGGTACAACCAGCCAAAAGGAAATAGAAACATCCCGTTCAATCTTTTGAAAAATGGCCGGGTCTACATTTGCTATGGGATTCCGAAAGGACAAAAAAGTGTATGCAGCAACACAGATACCGGTGGGGATCCAGGCAGTTCGCAGTAATAGATACATGTTACCGCGAGGGGCGGTGCGGGTCACTGCCGCAGTGAGGATCATGCTGGAGGATGCCGGAGAACAGCGATCCCCAAAGTAAATGCCGGACATAATCACCCCCGCAGTAACGATTTCATTGACACTGCCCGAACGTGCCAGGGCCATGAAAATAACGCCTAATGTTCCGGCTACGCCAAAGGAGGTGCCAATGGCATAGGATAAAAGGCAGGTAATCAGAAAAGTAATAATCAAAAACAGGTTTGGTGTAATGATTTTTATTCCGTAATATACAAAGAACATAATCGTACCCCCTGCCCGCCAGGATGCAGTCAGTATGCCGATCAGAAAGAGAACCAGAACCACGATGAGAGAGTCTTTCATACCGCTTTTTGTAAGGCTCAGGAGATACCCCGGCTTATTTCCCCGACGCAAGGCGACGGCAGCAAAACAAACATAGCCGGCAAGAAGAGCCAGAACCATGGTTATGCCGGTCAGAAGGCTTGCAATCATTGCTGCAGTAAAGATGATAAAAGCGATGAGCAGGTCCATTTTGTCTCCTTTTTACACCGCTTTATTATATACGATTGATTTCGGAGAGGCAACAGAGGCAATATTAATGACAAGGAGCCTTCAGGCAATATTAGTAACAAGGAACGGAGGTTGCCGTCCTACTGCCACATTAGTTTTTTTAGCCGCAAATTTAACAAGATGAGGGCTGTGTTTTAGAGGAATAATAGGTTTCCTTTCCCGAGTTTCTGCTTTTTATGGTCTACTTTGTTATTGTAAAGGGAGTTTTGCTCTTGTGAAAATCTCAGGTAGGTCTCTTTACTATTGATTATGCGGATACAAAACCTATTTCTGCGATAAATGTTGGTCTGCTTACTATTCATTTAATGTTAAAGACCTATTTTGTTAACCATGGGAGATGATTGCCTGTCACCCCGCCTGTGTTCTAAAAAAAATATTGCTGTTATAGTTCTGACATATTGCTGTGATACAATGGTTGAAAACTGATAGGAAATACAGAAGAACCGCTCCCTGCAAGTGAAATAAAAGAACAGTCCTCTGTTTCCAATAACTGCAGGCTGACATAGGACGCGAGGGAAGCAAAAGAACCGTCCCCTCGCTTCCGAAAAAAGGAGAAGACAAATGATCAAAATAAACAGATGGCGAAAAATAGGCATAGTTATATTAACATCAACCTTACTTATATCTCTTCCCCACTTTTTTGAGCCGACGGTTTATGCCGATGAACCGATCCGGCTGACAGTTGACGGAAAAGACGTTACGGCAACGGCTATGCCTGTAGTCAAAAACGGAAGGACCTTAGTCCCTATACGGGTGGTTGTCGAGCAGCTTGGCGCAGAAGTATTCTGGAATGAAAATGACAGAACCGTTCTGATTGCAAAAGACAACGGCTCAATCAAGCTCAAAATCGACAGCAGATTAGTGCAATCCGACAATAGTGGAAAGCAATATTTTCTCAGCGATGTGGCGCCGATTATCATAAACAGTCGCACCTATGTCCCTCTGCGGCTGATTGGCAACATGCTGGGTATCGGTGTTGACTGGTCAGAGGCAAAGAGGCTTGTATCGGTAGATTCCGGCAAACCGGCTTCCTTTGTCCCTTTCTTTGATATGCAAATACTTAACATCAGTCATGGCCAGACGATCACGGAAACAACCATCCTGCAGATATCCGCATCGGAGCAAATCGCAAAAAACGCAAAAGAGATCAAGTACATATTGCTGGACCCGGATGCCTATAAAGGCGATGTGATTGCAAGGGGCAGTCGGATCGACGGGCAGTATTCCTGGATACCGAACCTCAATCAAAAGGCTGAAAGGGTTTTAATTGCAGCGATATACGATAGCAACGGGAAATTCATCGCAGGGGATGCGGTTCATGTAAAGGTAAACATTGTGCCGAAAGTATCCGTAAAAGGGGTTGTGCAGGGACAGACCATCACCGGCGCCATCTCCATCGGTGCTGATTTAAACTTCGTGGCATCCTACATCAAATACGAAATATTGAACCCCGATAAAGGGACAAGCAGTTTAACTGCAGAGTCTGATCCCTACGGCCCTTACAACTGGTCCCCTCAGTTCGAAAATAACGGAAACGTTGGTTTTAAAGTAATTGCCTATGATGAAAACGGAAAATCCTATGAAAGTGACATGATTACCGCTAAAGTCCAGGTCACAAAGCAGCTGTCCCTCACAGGTGTAAAAAGCGGGCAAACCATCGAAAAAGCGGTAACCCTGTTGGCCTCAAGAAACTTTGGGGTATCCGAGACCGAATATGTTTTAAGGGATACGGCCACAGGCAAGGAAACCACAATCGAAAAAGTCCCCTGGGGCGTCTGCAAATGGTTCCCCGGTCCCGAAGTTTCAGGGGATAAGGATGTATTTGTACGGGTGAAAGACGGATCCGGTAATGTACATGTGAGTCCTGCCATTAGTGTCAACTTGCCGGGGAAAGCCAAAGTTCTTTTAGAGGGAATCGGCCCCAAGCAGGTGGTAACCGCTCCCGTTAAACTGAAGGCAGCAAGCAATGTGAAATTAGACAGTGTGAATTATGTGGTGGAAAATTTGAGCACCGGAACTAGAAAAGTCATCACATCGGGACAAAATCCATCAATAGAGTTCATATATAGTCCGGCCAATAGCGGCAGCTATCAAATACAGGTTGAAGGGTCCTACGATGGCACCAAGGTTTTAAGCGAACAAGTCCCATTCAAGGTATATCTGGAGAAAACCTATGGGCCAAAGCCGGTTGTTGAAAAGAGCCAATTCCTGGGCTTGGCATCTGGTTTGGCGAGAAAATCCTGGGAAAGCACCGGAATGTCAGCCGCGCTCCAGACTGCTCAGGCAATCCTGGAGACGGGCTGGGGGCAAAGCGTTCCGGTTGACAAATACTCAGGTAAGTTTTCCCGCAACCTCTTCGGAATCAAAGGCAAGGGGCCTGCAGGTTCTGTAATATCAAACACCTGGGAAGAATACAACGGCACCACATTCCGAATAGATGCAGAGTTCAGAGCTTATAGCAATATCAATGAAAGCTGGAACGATCATAAGAAACTGCTACTGGAAAAAGAAAGATACGGCATATTCAGGGATGTTATGTACGACAGCACCCTTGGTGCCTGGGCAATCAGAAGGGCCGGCTATGCTACGGATTCCCAATATCCGATCAAACTGATGAACATCATCAAGCAGTATAATCTGCAGGAACTTGACAAGATCAGCATATGATAAAAGTGGTTCCGGCCTTTCTTTAATTATTGTTGCCTTTGGGGCTTTAGCAAGGGATGAAAGGCAACAACTAGCCGCTTATTTTTCAATTGTTGTTGCCTTTGAGGCTTTAGCAAGGGATGAAAGGCAACAACTACCCGCTTTATTTTCAATTGTTGTTGCCTTTGG
>CAYOYO010000082.1:4701-8223 GCA_964408195.1 uncultured Oscillospiraceae bacterium
CAAGGAATGAAAGGCAACAACTAGCCGCTTATTTTTCAATTGTTGTTGCCTTTGGGGCTTTGGCAAGGGATGAAAGGCAACAACTACCCGCTTTATTTTCAATTGTTGTTGCCTTTGGGGCTTTAGCAAGGAATGAAAGGCAACAACTAGCCGCTTATTTTTCAATTGTTGTTGCCTTTGGCGCTTTGGTAAGGGATGAAAGGCAATAGGACCACACTGCCGTCCTATTGTGTGGGTCGAAACAGATATTTCCCAAAATGTATTTACAAAGGAGGCATGCTATTGTATGCTATTTATTGAATGATCTTTCAATCAACAATACAGGAGTAAAATGGTGCCCAGAAACAAAGAATTAAACGTAAAAATCAAAGACGAACGCAGGGAACAGATTCTGTCAACGGCGTTGATGCTTTTTGCTTCAAGAGGTTTAGCCGCCACCAGAATCACTGATATCTCAAAGGCTGCAAACATCTCACAGGGGCTTTTATATCATTATTTTAGTTCTAAAGAGGAGATATTCATTAAGTTAATGGAAACCGCCTTTGAGAAGCTGAATGGAGCATGCCGTTGGTTGGAAGCCCAGCCCATGCCGCCAGATGAGAAAATAAGATTTGCCATATACGAGTTGCTGAAGCTATTGGAAGAAAATCCCAATGCGGCCCGTTACCATCTGCTCATTGCGCAGTCTGCGGCATCCGATTCAATACCCGATGAGGCCAAGGCTATTATTCGGCGAGAATACACATATCCATACGAGGTAATTGCAAGAATCATCACCGAAGGGCAAGAAGTCGGATCAATCAAGAAGCACGACGCCACCCAATCGGCCTTAGTGTTCTGGTCGGCAATTAAAGGTCTGGCAATCTATCGGGCTGTTCACCAAGATACTTTTATTGCAACGAACCCAGAAATGTTGTGCAGCATTTTTCTTGAGGATATTAAACCAGACATGTTATGAAAAGGAGATCAGGATATGCTAAGCTTTCGCGCCCGCCTGGTAAAGCTCTTATTGATGAACAGGCATTTATTAAAATTTCAGACTAGGAAGGAGCTTGTTGACTGGAACAGGTATGAATCTGTCCTTAGCTTTCGGGATCAGGTTGAAACGGGAGCCGGGAAATTCGGAAAGCTTCCTGAGGATATCAGGATATCCCCTGTTAATATTGATAAACTCTATGCAGAATGGATCATGCCGGTAGACAAGGGAAATAAGAAAGTGATGCTTTATTTCCACGGCGGAGGATACATATCCGGAACCTGTAAATCGCATCAGGCTATTACTACAAAATTTGTAAAAGCCACCGGAATAGGTGCCCTGCTGTTTCAATACCGCTTAGCCCCGGAAGAACCTTACCCCGCAGCTTTGAATGATGCAGTATCCGCTTATCGGTGGTTGCTGGCTCAGGAATTTGAACCTTCAAACATAGTATTTGTGGGGGATTCTGCCGGTGGAGGCCTATGCTTAGCCTCCCTGCTCGCAATACGGGATCAAGGATTGCCCTTACCCGCTGCGGCGGTTGCCTATTCTCCTGTAACGGATCTCAAATGCACAGGGGAGACTTATAGAACAAAAGCAAAGATATGTTTGTCTCCCGAAGGGATGGCGCAGGCTATTGCCCGACATTATTCCGGAGATGAAGATCCCGCGCATCCTTATATATCTCCTCTTTATGGAGATCTTGCAGATCTTCCGCCTTTGCTCATATTTGCAGGAGAAGATGAAACCCTCTGCGACGATGCGGTCCGCTTTGCGGAAAAAGCTGAGAAAGCCGGAGTCGATGTAACTCTGCAGATCGGAGAGGGAATGTTCCATTGTTATCCCGCCATGGCGCCTCTCTTCCCGGAAGCTACGAAGGCATTGCAGGAAATAAGTACCTTTATCAGGAAACACATTGGTAGTTAGCCTTACCATCGCCAACGCATTTTAAAATACAAAATACCGGCTTGGAATCACCCTCGCCGGTATTTTGTATTGTTGCTTTATTACTATAGAAGTTTCTATAATAGACTTGACCATGAAATTGGTTGCCTCAAATCCGCCTCGGAGCAACCCATATATGCCAGTCTGAGCGCTTGGGCATCATGGGGACAGAGCTGCAGTCTTATCAGTGACAGGGAGACGCACTAACTGCTGCCCTAGTCTAACAGGGCCTTGTAGTCGCCGTATCCCCTTTCCTCCATGCTGTCATAAGGAACAAACTCCAGAGAACCGCTGTTAATGCAGTAGCGAAGGCCCCCTTCTTCTTTGGGGCCGTCGGGAAAAACATGACCCAGATGGCTGTCGCCTACCCTGCTGCGGACTTCAACCCGGGACATGGAAAGGGAATCGTCCTGCTCGTAGTTGATCACATCCTTTTGGATGGGCCGGGTAAAGCTTGGCCAACCGCACCCGGAGTCGAATTTGTCCGTGGAAAGAAACAATGGTTCGCCAGTAATAATATCCACATAGATGCCTCGTTCCTTATTATCCCAAAATTCGTTTTGGAATGCGTATTCCGTGGCGCTGTTCTGGGTGATGTCAAACTGAAGCTCTGTCAGCTTGTTCTTGATTTCCTCGACGGAAGGCTTTTTGTAGTCCTTTGCATCTACTCTGGGCTTTTCTCTCGGGACAGATGAAAGATCCACATGGCAATATCCAGTCGGATTCTTTACCAGATAGTCCTGATGGTAGTCCTCTGCCAGGACATAATGCTCCAAAGGCTCAATTTCTGTGACGATCGGGTCCTCATGCTTCTTCTGTACTTCCTCGGTGACCTTCAGAATAAGGTCCCGGTCTTTCTCATCCACATAATATATGCCTGTCCTGTATTGAGTCCCGATATCGTTCCCCTGCTGATTCAGAACGGTTGGTTCAATGATACCGTAATAGTACCCCAGGAGTTCCTCCAAAGGAAGTTCCTCAGGGTCGTAAACGATATATACGGTTTCCGTATGTCCCGTGCCGCTGACGGATTCGTAGTCGGTTTCCGGGCTTTTCCCGTTTGCATAGCCCACGTTGGTGTAAACTACCCCCATCATCCGGTCGAAATAGGCCTGCGTACCCCAAAAGCACCCGCCTGCCAGGTAGATCTCCTTATATCTGCTGTTTTTATAATCTGTCATACTCGCTATCGGATCGCCGCCATCCGATCCACCTGCTTTCTCCGGCGGTGCGGGAAACAAAAGAAAAACTCCTGCCACCAACAGCCCTGCAACCACTAAGCCCAGGACGATTTTTATCATAACCGGCTGCATGCTGATCACTCCTTTTTTTATTGTAGTTATACCCAATGAGCCAATTTTTAAGCGAACTGTCGCCAGGGTAAATGTGTCGGGCTCCACTCCCCGCATATATAAAAAAATCCTGGCCATCCTAAGCCCGAGGTGATTATTATGAAAAACGTATCCCCGGTGGATGGAAGCATCGATAAACCCATCCCGGAAGAAATCTACCCGGTAATTGATACGGATCTGGCCCGGGATAATCTGGAAAATGATATCCCTGCCGCCGATCTGGAAGACTTATAAAAAGAACCCTCTAAG